>CAYIRZ010000509.1:0-1529 GCA_964365845.1 uncultured Streptomycetaceae bacterium | reverse complement strand
GTGCTCAATGAACGACTCGGATTACGAACATGAAAAGCCGGGGAAACGTCAGCCCTTGCCCTCCCCTTGAAGGGGAGGGAAAAATTTCTCTCCTTCCCCCTCAGGGGGAAGGTTGGGATGGGGGTGGGGTTGGAGCCGCTTATTCGATCTTGCTACGTTAAAGGTTCTTAACATGTCATCTTTGCCGAGCCGTTATTTCATCGATCTCACGCAGCCCGAGATCGCCGCGCAGTTCAAGAAGAACCCGCTGGTGATCCTGCCCGCGGGCAGCGTCGAGCAGCATGGCCCGCATCTGCCGACCGGCACCGACATTTTCGCCTCTAATGTCATCGGCCACGCCGTGGCCGAGCGCATGGATGGCCTGGTCCTGCCGGGCGGCCCGCTGGGCGTGACACCCATGCACATGCCGTTCGAAGGCACGATCACGCTGTCGCCCGATACCTATCAGCGCGTGGTGGTCGAGACCTGCGAATCGACCGCGCAGCACGGCGCCAAGCGCCTGCTGATTCTCAACTGGCACGAGGGCAACATTCCGTCGCTCGCCATCGCCTCCGAAAAACTGCACCGCGACGTCGGCATGAACGTGATCGTGGTGCAGGCATGCTACGTCGCCGCCGAACTCTACGGCCATGACTGCGGCGGGCTTACGCACGGCGGCGAGATCGAGGCGCTGGCGGTGCTCGCCTACCGTCCCGATCTGGTGCACCTCGACCGCATCGACTATTCGTCGGACCACGGCCACGGCCGCAAGTGGGACCGGCTGCGCCGCACGCGCAGCTACCAGCCGGTGCTGCGCGACATCAAAACCATCGCCCAGACCGGGTGGTACGGCGCGCCCGAGCACGCGACGGTCGACAAGGGCCTGAAAATGCTCAACGACATCGCCGACGCTATCGCCAAGGAATGCACGGACATTTTCCGCCTGCTGGACGAGGCGCAGGGCGGCACGGCCGAAATAAAACATCTGAAGGTGGCGGGCTGACATGGCCAAGGTACTGACTCAAGCCGAAGCGAAGAGCATGGGCCTCCCGGGACGCAAATCGCTGGAGATCGTTTCCGGCGAAAAAGGTTCGCAGGCAGTCACCCTGCGGCTGGTTGAGATTCCCGTGCCCCAGCCCGGCGAGGCGCCGCGCGCCCCGCACTATCATCAGGGCTTCGAGGAATGCATTTTCGTGATGGCGGGCGCAGGCTGCACCAAGGCCGACAGCGGCGAATATCCGCTCAAGGCCGGCGACACCATCCTGATCCCGTCGGGCGAAAAACACGTGACGCGCAACACCGGCAACGAACCGCTGGTGCTGCTGTGCTTCTTCCCGGTTTCCGACATTTCGAAACGCACGCAGGAACCCAAAACCGCAACATCCTAGCCACAGAGGACACAGAGGTCACAGAGAACAACAACAGCGAGATCTGCCCTCCCGCGCGATTATCGTCTCAAGTAGCAGCTCTGCTGAGGCATCCGTTTTCGGTTTTCCTCTGTGATCTCTGTGACCTCTGTGGCAAAAAAAGGTTTTTAAATGAACTTTGAC
>CAYIRZ010000508.1:0-1530 GCA_964365845.1 uncultured Streptomycetaceae bacterium | reverse complement strand
TCGGCGAGCAGGCAGCCGCAGAACGGACCGGCCAGCACCTGGCAGAACTCGATGACTTTGATGCCGGCGAGGGGAAGCATGGTGAATTTTATCCGCGATAGGGAACGGGAAACCGCTGCGACTACTCGCGCGATTAACGAGACTATATACTAGCAGCCTGTCGGACTTTGCTCCATTCGCCGGTACGCGTAGCGTTAATGGATCGCTGTTAATCGATGCTTTGGCGACAGGCTGCTTAATAGAGAACTAACGGAGAATACGCATGTTGAATAAATCACTGACCCGTCTGCTGGCGGCCTGCTTTGTCCTCGCGGCGGGCCATTATGCTCAAGCCCAGGGCTATCCGGCGCGCCCGATCCGGATGATCGTGCCGTTCCCGCCGGGCGGCAGCATCGATGTCCTGGCGCGCCCACTGGCGCAGAAGATGTCCGAATTCATGGGGCAGCAGGTGGTGGTGGACTACCGCTCCGGCGCTTCGGGCAACATCGGCACCGAGCTTACCGTGCGCGCGCCCGCGGACGGCTACACCATCATGATCACCACGATCCCGCTGGTGGTGAATCCCAGCCTCTATGCGAAGCTGCCTTTCGATGTAGTCAGGGATCTTGCGCCGGTTTCGCTGCTCGCCGCGTCACCTTTCGTGCTGGTCGTGCATCCTTCGGTTCCCGTCAAGTCGGTAAAGGAACTGATCGCGCTCGCGAAGGCGCAACCCGGCAAGCTCAATTACGCCTCGGCCGGCAACGGCACCAACCTGCACGTGGCGGCCGAATTGTTCAAGACGCTCACCAAGACGAACATCGTCCACGTGCCCTACAAGGGCGGCGGGCCGGCGCTGGCTGCGATGTTGGGCGGCGAGGCCGATTTAAGTTTCCTCGGCGTGGTTCCCGCTACGCCCTATATCAAGGCGGGCAAGATGCGGGGGCTGGCAACGACCGGCACGAAACGTACCCCGGTGCTTCCCGAGCTTCCCACGGTCGCCGAATCGGGGGTCAAAGGCTACGAGTTCGCAAGCTGGTACGGCGTGCTGGCGCCGGCGGGCACGCCGGCGAGCGTCATCAACACCCTGAACGCTCAAATCACCAAGGCGTTGCGGTCGTCCGATCTCGGCGAGCGTTTCACCAGGGAAGGGGCGGAAATCATCGCCAGTTCGCCGGCGCAGTTCGGTGCACACCTCAAATCGGAGCTGGTGCGCTGGGCCAGGGTGGCGAAAGAAGCCGGGCTGCACGCAGATTAAGAGCGCATTTCAAAAAGACCAAGACCAATTTTTATTTTATTACGGGTTCTAAGGGAGTATCCGCAAGTGACTTCGAATTTCCTGCCGCAGCATGACCGCTATGATTATTCGCCGCTCATCGAACGCAAGGATTACTCCTGGCCCGGCGGCAAGCGCCTCGCTTTCTGCATCACCACCAACATCGAGTGTTTCGCCTTCGGCAAGGGGCGCGGCCACGACAATGCCAAACATGGCGAGCCGCAGACCCAGCGCAACTATTCATGGCGCGATTACGGCAACCGCATCGGCATCTGGCG
>CAYIRZ010000507.1:0-1538 GCA_964365845.1 uncultured Streptomycetaceae bacterium | reverse complement strand
AAATCGACGAGCACCAGAAGGTGATGAAAAAGTGCACGCTGTGCGTCGACCGCATCTATGACAAGAATCTGCCCGAAGCGCAAAGAAAACCGGCGTGCGTACAGGCGTGCCCGACCAGCGCGCGGCTCTACGGCGACATCCACGATCCCGAGTCGGTGGTGTCGAAAGCGATTCGCGACAACGGCGGCTACGCGCTGATGCCGGAGTGGGGCACGCATCCGGCCAACCATTACCTGCCGCGGCGCAAGACCGAGATGCGCATCCATGAAGATGAACTCGAGCGTGCCGACAATCCGCTCAAGATCGACGGCCTGCTGCCCAAGCCGGGCGTGAAAGAGCCGGCGCTGGACGATGTCACCTCATGGTGACATCGAATGTTTAGTGTTGAGTGCTTAATGTTTAGCGAGAATCCATCTTTTCAACTCAACGCTCAAAACTAAGAACTCAACACTGAAGTCATGCATCCCGCATTCTCCGTCATTTTTCTCACCACCCTGATCGGCGTGGGGCAGGGGCTGTTCCTCGCGCTCTATGCGGCCGAACTGGGCGCGGCATTCGATCTGCTGGCGCCGCAGCACGGACAGCGCTTCTTCGCTGCAGGCAGCGCGCTGTCGCTGGCGTTCCTGGCGGCGGGATTGCTGGCGTCGTTCTTCCACCTTGGCCACCCGGAGCGCGCATGGCGGTCGGCTGCCATGTGGCGCACTTCCTGGCTGTCGCGGGAGGTGATCGTGCTGCCGGCATTCATGGCCGCGGTGCTGGCCTACGGCGGCGCCCATTACCTGGGTTCTGGCGCAACGCTGACGCTGGGTGCAATCGGCGCGTTGTTGTGCTTTGCCCTTTTCATCTGCACCGGCATGATTTACGCCTGTCTCAAGTTCCTGCAGGAATGGGCGACGCCGCTCACCGTGATCAATTTTATTCTGCTGGGTTGCGCCTCCGGCTTTACCTTCGCTGCCGCGTTTGCCGCGACCACAGGCAGTGTGCTTGCCGCCGAGTTCGTCAAATGGGCGGTGGCGCTCACGCTGGCAGCGCTGTGCGCCCGTGCCGCATCGCTGATCCGCAACAGCCGCATCAAGCCCCAGTCCAGTCTGCAGACGGCGATCGGCATCAAGCATCCGCGCATCACCCAGAAGGCCCAAGGCTTCATGGGCGGCTCGTTCAATACGCGCGAATTCTTCCATGGCAGGGCGCCAACGCTGCTGCGCGCGGTGAAGCGGGGGTTCCTGGTGCTGATTTTTCCGGTGCCGGTGGCATTGCTGCTGGCGGGACTTGCGCTCGCTTCAGCACCGCTGCTCGTACTGGCGTTCGGAGTCCAGTATCTGGGTTTGATTGCCGAGCGCTGGTTTTTCTTTGCCCAGGCCAACCATCCGCAGAATCTCTATTACCAGGCGATTTCTTAGGAGTTTGTCGGGGCTAAGTCCGACAAACTCCTGGGCGGACCGTGCAAGCGGAAATTTTTATGGTGCACCGCAAAACCCTTTTGATTTTAACGGGAAAATTTGGTAGCATGCTAGGAGTTTGTCGGACTTGGGTTCGAC
>CAYIRZ010000506.1:0-1541 GCA_964365845.1 uncultured Streptomycetaceae bacterium | reverse complement strand
CCTCCGGGACCGGCGCGGCGCCTGGCTCTATCGCGGGGGGAGCCTGCTGGCCATCGCGGCGTATCTGCTGGGCCAGTCCGCGATCAGCATCGCGCTGCTCGCTGCGTTGGCCGCAGGCGCGCTCTACGATCTGTTCCGCATCGATGATACCGTGGCGCGCATCAACAAACAGTTGCGCATGCAGATTTATCTCAGCCAGACCTCCGGTGCGCCGCGGGGATTCAAAGGCCATTACAGCGACAAACCCGACGGAAATCAATGAATTGTGGTATAAAACGGCGGTTTAACCGATAACTACAATCCGTACCCGCCGGTCGCTTAGCAGCCTGTCGAACTTGGCTCCCATTCAGCAGAACGGGTAATGTTAACGGATCGCCGTTGATCAACGCTGCGGCGACAGGCTGCTTAAGAAAGAAACTTTGTATGTCGAAACGCCGTGTTGGCCGGAACAAACGTCACTTGCATGCCGTTCTTTTCACTTTGTTTTTTAGTTTTTTTCATTTTAGGAGTTTGTCGGGGCTAAGTCCGGCAAACTCCTAGCGCAGACCATGCCCTTCGGCTTCTACATCATCATGGCGGCGCAGTTTTTCTCGTCGCTCGCGGACAACGCGCTGCTGGTGGCCGCCATCGCGCTGCTGATGCAGATGCACACGCCGGAATGGATGACGCCGCTGCTCAAGTTCTTCTTCACCATCTCGTATGTCCTGTTTGCGGCATTCGTCGGCGCTTTTGCGGACTCCATGCCCAAGGGCCGCGTGATGTTCATCACCAACACCATCAAGATCGCCGGCTGCCTGATGCTGTTTTTCTACGACTCAACGATTCTGTCCGGCCTGCCGCAATATGCCGTGGTGCTGCTGGCCTACGCGGTCGTCGGTTTCGGCGCAGCGGCCTACTCTCCCGCAAAATACGGCATCCTCACCGAATATCTGCCGCACCAGAAGCTGGTGATCGCCAACGGCTGGATCGAGGGCCTGACCGTCACTTCGATCATCCTCGGCACGCTGCTGGGAGGCGTGCTCATCACCCCGGCCGTGTCGGCACGCCTGCTCGCATTCGATATTCCGCACATAGAAACCGGTATCGACACGATACCCGAGGTTGCCATTGCAATCATCGTCGTCTTCTATGCCATCGCCGCGGTCTTCAACCTCTACATCCCGAACACCGGCGTCGATCACCGCCAGCCGAGCAAGAACCCGTTTTTCCTCGTTCACGAGTTTGCGCACTGCGTGAAACTGCTGTGGTCCGACAAGCTGGGCCAGATCTCGCTCGCCACCACGACGCTGTTCTGGGGCGCGGGCGCAACGCTGCAGTTCATCGTGCTCAAGTGGGCCGAACAGGCCCTGGGCTATTCGCTGCACCAGGCCACCATGCTGCAGGGCATCGTCGCGCTCGGCATTGCCATCGGCGCGGTGATCGCGGCCAAATTCGTCCCGCTCAATCGCGCGGTCAACGTGGTTCCCGTGGGCATCGGCATGGGCGCGATCGTGATCGCGATGAACTTCGTGAGCAGCGTGGCCCTGGCCATCCCGCTGATG
>CAYIRZ010000505.1:0-1545 GCA_964365845.1 uncultured Streptomycetaceae bacterium | reverse complement strand
ACTGTTCAAGCGCGTGACCAAGGAGATGCGCGATGCGGGCGTCGAGGAAATCGGCGTGTTCTACCTCGGTGAATCGTTCATGAACCCGCGGCTGCTGGTGGACTGCATCGCCTACCTCAAAAGCGAAATCAAGATGCCCTATGTCTTCCTTACCTCGAACGCCTCGATGGCGTTTCCCGAGGCGGTGGAGGAATGCATGAAGGCCGGCCTCGATTCGCTGAAATGGTCGATGAACGCCGCCGACGAACAGCAGTTCGAGAAAATCATGGGCGTTGCAGGCAAGCTCTTCCACACCGCGCTCGATAACGTCAAGTCGGCCTGGGAAGTGCGCAAGCGCGGCGGCCACAAAACCGGCCTCTACGCGTCCTCGATCAAGTACGACGGCGAACAGCAGATCAAGATGGAACAACTCCTCACCGAGCGCGTACGGCCCTACGTGGACCAGCACTACTGGCTGCCGCTCTACTCGATGGGCGCGTTCGCCGTGCAGCGCGAGCACGAACTCGGCTACCGGCCCACCGCCGGCAATCAGGGGCGCATCGGCGCGCTGCGCGAGCCGCTGCCGTGCTGGTCGGCGTTCACCGAGGGCCATGTCACCGCCGAAGGCAAGCTTTCGGCATGCTGCTTTGACGCGAACGCCAACTGGACAATGGGCGACCTCACCCAGCTGTCGTTCATGGAGGCCTGGAACTCCGAACAGTTCGTCAAGCTGCGCGCGGCGCATCTATGCAAGGACGTGCGCGGCACCGTGTGTGAGAACTGTATCGCCTACGGGTAACGGCGCGTCGCTGATCCCCTCAAGTCCCTTGCCGGGGAAGGTTTCCCATGCCGGCGCGGCGCACGTTCGACAAGGTCACGGGCTGCTAATGCCGCGCCGCGCGGCCATATTCCTGCCGATGGCGGCCAGCGCTTCAACGCCCAGCAACAGTTGAGCAAGCGGAATCAG
This sequence comes from uncultured Streptomycetaceae bacterium, assembly GCA_964365845.1. GTDB lineage: Bacteria > Pseudomonadota > Gammaproteobacteria > Burkholderiales > SG8-41 > CAKKQX01. The sequence goes on along the minus strand of CAYIRZ010000505.1, from coordinate 599 downwards.
ATTGGCGTCTTCGGCGGTCATGTGAGCATGATACATGCCGCAAAACCGACTTACTTCCAGCTCATCGAGGGGAGCGCTGTCGCCATATGCGATGACTTCGAGGGCTTCCCTCAACTTGAGCCATGCCTTTTCGATCTCGTGATGATCTTGTTTCAGCTGCCTGACCAGCAGCGCCACGCGCTCGGCGTTCTGCCCCTTGGCCGAGTCGACCAGGCATGGAAACAAATCCTGCTCCTCGTCCTCGCGATGGTGCCGGCCGGCGCTGTCGAAGTAGCGCATCACATTGGACGCCGCCTGCTGTGCCTGCGCATCGCAACCATGATCCGGCAAATGTGAGGCCAGTCTGCGCAACATTTCACACTGCGCTTCGATGCGCTCATGGCAGGCCTTGAGCATTTGCAACGGGTGTTCAAAATCAGCCAGCGCCTGGTCCTTGCGCAACACCATCATATATTTTCCTCCTCTTGATCTACTTTGCCGAACCAGGAGCCATCGGTTCCCGCCCCTTCTCCGCCCACTGCCGCTCCATCACGCACGGGCAACCCATTGAATGACAAAGTAAAACCTTCGCTGCCGCCGCCCCGGCGCCACCTCCGGAC
>CAYIRZ010000504.1:0-1549 GCA_964365845.1 uncultured Streptomycetaceae bacterium | reverse complement strand
GCGGCCGGTGCTGCGCGCTTAGGAGTTTGTCGGACTTGTGTTCGACAAACTCCTAAAATGAAACCCCAAAAAACGGAATGAAAAGAACGCCGTGCAAGTGAAATTGGTTCCGGCCAACACGGCGTTTCGACATGCAAAATTCCTTTCTTAAGCAGCCTGTCGCCGAAGCGTCGATCAATAGCGATTCGTTAACGCTACGCGTTCCGGTGAACGGAGCTAAGCCCGACAGGCTGCTAGTCCATATTCCGGGCTTTAACGCCGTGCCGGGCGCAGAAAGTTTTACAATGTTGACTCTATCCCCTGTCGGCCCAAATCATGAACTTTGAATTCACCGAAGAGCAAAAGCAGTTTCGCGAGGCGGTGCGCGGTTTCGCCGAGCGCCACCTGCGCGCCGGCGCGCTTGCCCGTGCCCACAATCCGGAACATCCGTGGGATGTCGCGCGACTGATGGCCGAGCAGGGCCTGCTCGGCATCACCATCGCCGAAAAGGACGGCGGCCAGGGCGGCACGTTGATGGACGCGATCATCGCCATCGAAACCGTGGCCCAGGTTTGCCCGCGCAGCGCCGACGTGGTACAGGCCGGTAATTTCGGCGCCATCCGCGTGCTTGCGGAGTACGGCACCGAGGATCAGAAAAACCGCTATCTGAAACGTCTGCTCTCGGGCGAAGGCGTGATCTGTGTCGGCATGACCGAACCCGAAGCGGGTTCCGCGGTGACCGATCTCAAGACCAGCGCCACGCCCGACGGTGCCGGTTATCGCGTCAGCGGCGAGAAGGTGTTCACCACGCACGCCCAGTACGCCGATGTCATGGTCACTTACGTGCGCTACGGGCCGGGCGTCGGCGGCATCGGCTCGGTGCTGATCGACCTCAAGTCACCCGGCGTCAAGCAGGGCAAGCCCTCGCGCTTCATGAACGGCGAGGAATGGGTCACCACCTGGTTCGACAACGTCTATGTGCCGCCCGAGAACGTGATGCTCAAGGCAGGCGGCTTCAAAAAACAGATCGCGGGCTTCAACGTCGAGCGCCTCGGCAACACCGCGCGCTCGCTGGCGCTTGGCCGCTACTGTTACGAGACGGCGCGCCAGTGGGCGCTGCAGCGCAAGCAGTTCGGGCGGCTGCTCGCCGAATTCCAGGGCCTGCAGTGGAAATTCGCCGACATGAAAATCAAGCTCGACGCCGGGCAGCTGCTGCTCTACCGCGCGGCGGTCAACGCCGACAAGGGACTGCCGTCGGCCGAAGATACCACCATCGCCAAGGCATTTTGCAATCAGGCGGGTTTCGATATCTGCTCGGAAGCGATGCAGATCATGGGCGGCATGGGCTACACCGAGGACACACTGATCGAGTGGTGCTTCCGCAAGTGCCGCGGCTGGATGATCGCCGGCGGTTCGATCGAGATCCTGAAGAACCGCATTGCCGAATCCGTTTTCGAGCGGACGTTCTCCCAGCGGCCCCCAAAAACCTGAAATCATCTGCCACAGAGGGTTCTTTTCAATACCCGCTCGACGGGTGCACAGAGTTTTCTTTTCAATACCCCCTTGAGGG
>CAYIRZ010000503.1:0-1556 GCA_964365845.1 uncultured Streptomycetaceae bacterium | reverse complement strand
GGGTCCGACGCCGATTTCGGCGCTGATCCACGCCGCCACCATGGTGACCGCCGGCATTTTCATGGTGGCGCGCATGTCGCCGCTGTTCGAGCTGTCGGACACCGCGCTGTCGTTCGTGATGGTGATCGGCGCCATCACCGCTTTTTTCATGGCGCTGATCGCGACGGTGCAGTACGACATCAAGCGCGTGATCGCGTATTCGACGCTGTCGCAGCTGGGCTACATGACGATGGCGCTCGGCGCCTCGGCCTACTCGGCGGCGATCTTCCACCTGTTCACCCACGCCTTTTTCAAGGCGCTGCTGTTCCTCGGCGCGGGTTCGGTCATCATCGCTCTGCACCACGAGCAGGACATGCGCAAGATGGGCGGGCTGGCGAAATACATGCCGATCACCTATGCCACGATGCTGATCGGCGCGCTCGCCAATGCGGGGCTCCCGCCGTTCGCCGGCTTTTTCTCGAAAGACACGATCATCGAGGCGCTGCACGCCTCGCCCCTGGCTGCTTCCGCATTCGCCTACCCGCTGGCGGTGGCCGGCGTGCTGATCGGCGGCTTCTACTCGTTCCGCCTCGTGTTTTACGCATTCCACGGCAAGTCCCGATTCGATGATCCGCATCATCCGGACGTGAAGGAAGTGGAAGCCGAACGCGCGGCGGCGGGCCAGCACGTCGAGCATGGCCATGACGAGCACGCCGCGCCCCACGAATCGCCGTGGGTCGTGACCCTGCCGCTGGTGCTGCTGGCGATTCCCTCGATCTGCGCCGGCTGGGTGATCGGCGAATTCGTGTTTGGCGACTATTTCGGAAAATCGATCCACGTTGTCGCCGCGCATCCGGCGATCGCGGTACTGGCGCGCGAGTTTCATGGCGTCGTGACCATGATCCTGCACGGCTTCACCGCGGCGCCGTTCTGGCTGGCAGTAGCGGGCGCCGGGACGGCATGGTTCCTCTACGTCGCGCGGCCTGAACTGCCGGCAGTGCTGCGCAGCAAGGCGGGGCTGCTGGTGACCATACTCATGGAAAAATACGGTTTCGACCGTTTCAACGACTGGTTCTTCGCCGGCGGCGCGCGCGGGATCGGCAACGGTCTGTGGCGGGGCGGGGACGTTGCCGTGATCGACAACTTTTTCGTCAACGGCTCGGCGCGGCTGATCGGCTGGTTTTCGACGGTGATCCGCCGCTTGCAGTCGGGGTACATCTATCACTATGCCTTTACCATGATCATCGGCATTCTCGTGCTGCTGACCATGGTATTCATGACGTAACGATTAATTTCTTTAAATAACAAGAAGTTACAATAAGCATGCTGCTCGGCTTCCCGCTTCTGAGTCTCGCCATCTGGGTGCCCATGGTTGCCGGCGTGCTGGTGCTTGCCACCGGCGCCGACCGCAATGCCCGCGCCGCGCGCGTGATCGCGCTCATCGGTTCGCTGCTCGGTTTCCTGGTGACGCTGCCGCTGTATTTCCGCTTCGATCCGCTGGCGGGCCATTTCCAGTTCGTCGAGCTCTCGCCCTGGATCGAACACTTCAACGTCAACTACCACCTCGGAATAGACGG
>CAYIRZ010000502.1:0-1564 GCA_964365845.1 uncultured Streptomycetaceae bacterium | reverse complement strand
GTCCAGCGGCGGAGCCAGCAGCGCGCCGGATGCGGTGCGGCCCTGTTGTAACGCAACTTTCCCATCCGCGGTGAGCGTGAGCCGATTCTCGCAGAACCAGCGTACCGCCTGCGGATAGATCAGGTGTTCCTCGCGCAGCACGCGTGCCGCCAACGCATCCTCGGTATCGTCGGGCAGCACCGGCACTGCGGCCTGGATGATGATGGGGCCATGGTCGAGTTCGGACGTCACGAAGTGCACGGTACAGCCGTGCACGCGCACGCCGGCTTCGAGCGCGCGGCGGTGCGTGCGCAGCCCGGGAAACGCCGGCAGCAGCGAGGGATGGATATTGATCATGCGGCCGCGGTAGTGCGCAACGAAGGCGTCGGCGAGAATGCGCATGAAACCGGCAAGCACGACCAGATCGGGGCGATGGCCGTCGACGGCGGCCGCCAGCGCCTGGTCGAATGCGGCGCGGTCGGCGAACTGACGCTGGTCGACCACCGCGGTTGCAACGCCGTGGCTGCACGCGGTGGCCAGTCCTCTCGCCGCAGGATCGTTGCTGATCACGGCTCGTATCGGAATCCCGGCCTTGAGGATCGCCTCCATGTTGCTGCCGCGGCCCGAGATCAGGATCACGATCCGTTTTGCGCTCAATCTTGCTTCCTTGATGTTATGTGGGCGCCGGCTCTAAAACACTTGCGTTTGCGGTTCGCCGTCGAGGCGGCGCCGGATGCTGCCGATGCGCCATACCGTTTCACCCGCCTCGCGCAGCAGCGCCTCCGCGGCCGCCGCTTCCCCGGGGCTGACGATCACCACCATGCCGATGCCGCAGTTGAACACGCGGTGCATTTCCTCATCGGAAATATTGCCTTCTTTCCTGAGCCAGTCGAACAGCGGCGACATGGTCCACGCCGCACTGTCGAGGCGCGCGGTAAGCGTCTCCGGCAGCACGCGTGGGATGTTCTCCACCAGCCCGCCGCCGGTGATGTGCGCGAGCCCTTTGACATGCGCCTGCTTAATCAGGTTCAACACCGGTTTCACGTAAATGCGCGTCGGCGCAAGTATCCATTCGCTTAACGCCTTGCCGTCGAGTTTCGCCGACAAATCCACGCCGCGGGCGTCGATGATTTTTCTGATCAGGGAATAACCGTTGGAATGCGCGCCGCTGCTCGCCAGCCCCAGCACGATATCGCCTTCAGCGATCGTCGAGCCGTTGATGATTTTGCTTTTTTCCACAATGCCGACGGCGAAGCCGGCGAGGTCGTATTCCCCGGCGGGATACATGCCGGGCATCTCGGCGGTCTCGCCGCCGATCAAGGCGCAGCCGGCCTGTTCGCAGCCGGTCGCGATGCCTTTGACGACTTTGGTAGCGGTTGCCACGTCGAGCCGGCCGCAGGCGAAATAATCGAGAAAGAACAGCGGCTCGGCGCCCTGCACCAGGATGTCGTTGACGCTCATCGCCACCAGATCGATGCCGATGGTGTCGTGACGATCAAGCTGGAAAGCGAGCTTCAGCTTGGTGCCTACGCCGTCGGTGCCCGAAACCAGCACCGGTTCGCGGTAATTGCGGGAAATTTCAAAC
>CAYIRZ010000501.1:0-1585 GCA_964365845.1 uncultured Streptomycetaceae bacterium | reverse complement strand
CACTGGGACTCCTGCGGGCAGACGCGCCCGCAGATCGCCGGCAGCGGATTCGCCGAGCGCAGTATCTTCGCGGCGCCGGCCATGTCGCCCATCGCCACCGCGTGGATGAACTCCGGGATCGGAACGTTCACGGGGCAGCCGCCGACGCACACCGGATCCTGGCAGCGCAGGCAGCGCTCTGCCTCGAAGCCGGCGTGGGACGCCGTGTAGCCTGCGTTGACTTCCTTGAAGTCGCGCGCGCGCAACTGCGCATCGCGCACCGGCATCGGTGTCTTGTCTGCACGTTTGACTGGCATTACCGCGCCTCCCTGTTCGCCATGCAGGTGAGCCGGTCCAGCGCCTGCTTCTCTTCCTTGACGTACGCCTTGTTCCGGCGCATCGCGACATCGAAGTCGACCTCGTGAGCGTCGAAGCACGGACCGTCGACGCACGCGAACTGCGCCTTGCCCCCGACATTGACGCGGCACCCGCCGCACATGCCGGTGCCGTCGACCATCAGCGGGTCCATCGAGACCAGCGTCTTTACCTTGGGGCCGCGCGTCGTTTCGGCGACGGCGCGCATCATCGCCATCGGGCCGATTGCGACCACGTAATCGGGTCGCCCCGGCCCATCGCCTTCGATCAGCTGCGCGAGGCGCTGCGTGACGAAGCCCTTGAAGCCGGCAGAGCCGTCGTCGGTGCAAACTTCGACGTTGGTGCACAGCGGACGCAACTCGTCGGCCAGGATCAGCAGATCCTTGCTGCGCGCGCCGAGGATCGCAGTGGTCTTGTCGCCGCGCGCGGTGAACTCGCGCATCAGGCAGAGCAGCGCGGCCGAGCCGAAACCGCCGCCCACGCCGCAGACGTGGCCGCCGGGCGCAATCTCGATGTGCCCACCCAGCGGGCCCGCCACGTCGAGGATCTCGTCGCCGGCCTCGAGCGCGCACACCCTCTTGGTAGTGGCCCCGACTTCCTGCACCACGATCGTGATCGCGCCCGCCCCACGATCGTAATCGGCGATGGTGATCGGGATGCGCTCGCCGCCCTCGCGCACGCGGAGCATCACGAACTGGCCGGGCCGCGCCGACGCCGCGATCAGCGGCGCATCGATGCGGAAGAGCTTGGTGACCGGGGTGAGCTGGCGCGTCTCGATGATTCGGGGCATGTCTGTCTCCTTAGGAATTTGCCGGACTTGCGTTCGGCAAATTCCTTAAGGAAAAACGCCCAGGAAAGAACCATGAGAGCGCAGAGCCGCCGGCCCTCGCTGTTGCAGACCGCGATCCGCCAGGTATTTTTCCGTTCAGTTTCATCCGATTTCTCAAGTGTTTTTCGGTAAGGAATTTGTCGGCGCGGAGTCCGACAAATTCCTAAAGCAGCGGATGCTCGTGCATGGCCTTGATCCGCGCCCAGCGGCGGTCGGTCTCGCCCTGTATCCCCTGGACGATCCCGGCGTTCGCCGGATTGAGGAGGTGGCGGGTCTTGCCCATGAGCTTGAGCCAGTCCGACACCGGGTGGCGGCGGCCGGTCGCATCCGGGTCGTAGGTGAGCGTCGTGTGGCCGTGCTCGATCTCGTAGAGCGGGAAGAAGCAGCTGTCGATGGCTGCCT
>CAYIRZ010000500.1:0-1586 GCA_964365845.1 uncultured Streptomycetaceae bacterium | reverse complement strand
CAATCCTCGGGTTGTTGCCCAAACGCGTTTTGTTTATCCACTTGAGGTGTAGGCAGTGCGCAGCAACACAAACGCAGTAAATCGAGACGTCCATAGAGATCGCAAATGAGCCTCGACTGCTCGTATTGCTCTTCGTCCGGTTTCGATTCCCACCCAGGCCGCCGGCCAGCGGCGGGCGGGCGACCTGCCGTAGCGGATCAGCACCTCGATGTTCTGTATGCTGGCGACCAAGTACTCCTGGATCGCCATGCGCCACAGGCCGCGCCAGCGCGCCTGGTCAAATCCGAAGCGCGTGCCACGGGCAAAGGAGCGCTCCATCAGCGTTTGCCGCAGGCACAGATCGCGCTGGGCGTGCGCCGAGCGGGCGGCGCTACGCATCGCATTCAGCTCAGCTTGGCGCAGATGCCGCTTGATCGTCCGGCCGCGCTTGCTGCGAGTACATGGGGTGCGCAACGGGCAGGCATCGCATACCCGCTGGGTCGCCGCGTAATCGACGCTGTGCCGGTCAGGATGTCGCGATCGGGGCGTGAGCTGCTGCCCCGCAGGGCAGCGGTAGCTGTCGGTCTCGGCGTCGTAGTCGAATTTCGTGTCGGGGAAGATGCCGCCCGCCGTGGTCTTCGGGGCCGCGGCTTGCCGAAACTCGCGCAGATGGGCCGCCACGGCGCGATCATGGCACGCGAGGTAGTTCGCAACGGTGCCATAGTGGCTGTCCCCCACCGCGACCTGGGCGCACTTGCCGGTGTTGCGCCGATGCGCCTCCCACAACGGGATCAACCGATGCCCCTCGTGCACATCCCCGCGCGTGACCTCCGTGGCCGTGATGACCTCGGCCTTCGGATCAACCGCACGGTGCACTTGGTAGCGCAGCTTCGCCCCACCCCCGCGGTTAATGAGGGCGGCCTCCGGGTCGGTGGCCGACACATAGCGCCGGTTCACGTCCCGTCCCCCCTCGGGCAAGGCGGCCTCGACTTCCGTCAGGCGCCGCTCCAGCTCAGGGTAGCGCTTATCCAGAGGGTAGCGCAGCGACTGACGATCCACCAGCGAACTCTTCGCGGCATTCGCATCGATCAGGCTGCTATCGACGAAGATCTTCGACCCATCGACCAATCCGGCTTCCACGCACTGCCAGACCATGCGCTCGAAGAACTGCTTGAACAGCGCCACACCCCAGCGCCGGCGCGCTTTGGAGAGCACGCTATGATCGGGAATCGGCGTGTTAAGGTCGTAGCCCAGAAACCACAACCAGTCGAGCCGCTCCGGCAGCGTTTCCATCAACTCGCGCTCCGAGCGCACGTTGTAGAACACCAGCAGCAGCATCAGCTTCAGAATCACCGGCGGGGGCACCGAGACATGGCCATTGTCGCCATAGCTGTCCGCCACCTCATCATAGGAGAAATCAAAGTCGATTCTCGACGCGATACTTCGCAGCGGGTGATCGGCACGAACCCGTTTCTCCAGGTTAAACCCAGTGTAGAACAGCTGTGCTTGAAGCGGTGGCTGATGACCCATCATGGCGATTGCTCCTCCGTGTTATCTATGACAGCAGCATCACCAAATGAGTTCAGCATTTGGGCAACAACCCGTCC
>CAYIRZ010000499.1:0-1615 GCA_964365845.1 uncultured Streptomycetaceae bacterium | reverse complement strand
CGATGCGCGAGGGCATCAGCATCGCGCCGGGCCCGATGTTTTCCGCCTCGGACCGCTACCGCAACTGCATACGCCTCAATTGCGGCTACGCGTGGACGCCCGTGATCGAGCGCGCGCTGGCGCGCGTCGGTGATCTGGCGAAGGCACAGCTTGCCCGTCCTGTCGCGCGCCAGCGCACACGCCATAATTGATGTGGAAAAGAGCGGGTTGTGATCAACTCCAGGAGAAATGGATGCGATTCGTGAAAACCGTATTCCAGAGCGTTTTTCTTGCTGCCGCGGCTTTTGTATTCGCCGCGCCCGTGTTTGCTCAAACCTACCCGGCCAGGCCCGTCAGGTTCATCGTCCCTTACCCGCCGGGTGGCGGCACCGATACCGTTGTGCGATTGATCGCGCAGCCGCTGAGCGAGCGGCTGGGGCAGCAAATCGTGGTGGACAACCGCGGCGGCGCCAATGGCATCATCGGCACCGATCTCGGCGCCAAGGCGCCGGCCGACGGCTATACGCTGGTGTTCTGCCTGCCGGCGAGCGTGGCGGTGAATCCGAGTTTGTACAGTGATCTGCCGTACCAGCCGGAACGCGACTTCGCTCCGGTGATCCAGATCAATGTCATCGCCTTGCTGCTGGTGGCCCATCCCTCGCTGCCGGCAAATAACGTCAAAGAACTGATTGCGCTCGCCAAAGCGAAACCGGGACAGCTTAATTTCGCCTCGTCAGGCAATGGCAGCGCGGCGCACCTGGCGATGGCGCTGTTCAAAACCATGGCGAAGGTGGATATGGTGCATGTGCCGTACAAAGGCGGCGGACCGGCGATGAACGATATCATCGGCGGCCAGGTGCAGTTGATGTCGGGGCCGGTGATCGCGGCGCTGCCGCACGTGAAGTCCGGGCGGGTGAAAGCCATCGCGGTTACCACGGCAGGCCGCGTCAAGGGTCTGCCGAACGTGCCTGCCATCGGCGAGTCAGTGCCGGGTTACGAGAGCAGCATCTGGCACGGTGTGCTGGCGCCCAGGGGCACGCCGGCAGCGATCGTGCGCCGTCTCAACCGCGAGATCGACGGCATTCTGCAGATTCCCGAAGTGCGGGAGCATCTTGCCAATCAGGGCGCGGAGCCGGTCGGCGGCACACCCGAACAGTTCGCGGCGCTGATCAAGTCGGACACGGCAAAGTATGCAAAACTGCTCAAGGATACCGGTATCGCGGGCAGCGCCGGGCGCTAGGAGTTTGTCGGACTTAGCCCCGACAAACTCCTAAGGTGAATGGGGCCAAGTCCGACAGGCTGCTAGATTGACCGTAATGCAGGCTCTAACTCCAACGCTCTTTACGTTTTTCTGAAAAGTGAAGAAGGAAATAATCAATGGCAACCAAGATCAGTACCAAAGATACCCGCGAGAAAAAAAACCGCAAGCTGACCCGCAAGGACGTGCAGAATTCCGATCATGGGCCTGACCGTCGGCGAGATTTTCCATCTCACCGAGTTGGCCAAGGATTGCGCCAAGGACAAGGTCTACGAGTTTCTGTTCATCGCGCCGGCGCTGCCGATTACCGGTGCGGTCGGTTCGCCGGTGAATCCGCTGGCGATTAAGTGAAAGAGCGTGACTGGTGATTGGTGACTA
>CAYIRZ010000498.1:0-1628 GCA_964365845.1 uncultured Streptomycetaceae bacterium | reverse complement strand
CGCGGCTTGTCCACGTCGGTGCCGCGCAAAAGCGCGCAGTGGTAGGCGAGGAGCTGCAGCGGCACCGTGTAGATGAGCGGCGCCTGCAGGGGTTCCACATGCTCCGGCATCTCGATTACATCGACACCCGCTGACGCTTTGATCCCTGACGCGGGATCGGCGAACACGTAGAGATGGCCGCCGCGGGCGCGCACTTCCTGGAGGTTGGACTTCAGCTTTTCGAGCAGTTCGTTGTTGGGGGCGACCGCCACCACCGGCATGTTCGCGTCCACCAGCGCCAGCGGGCCATGTTTCAGTTCGCCGGAAGCGTAGGCTTCGGCGTGAATGTAGCTGATCTCTTTGAGCTTCAACGCACCTTCCATCGCCACCGGCCATAACGCGCCGCGGCCGAGAAACAGCGCGTGCTGTTTGTCGACGAAGCGCTCCGCCCACGCCGCGATCTGGGGCTCCAGGGCCAAGGTTTTTTCAATCATTTCAGGCACATGCGTGAGGAGCCTGACCGCGAGGGCCTCCTGCTCGGCCGCCAGCCCGCGGTGGCGCGCGAGCGCCACGCTGAACAGCGCGAGCGCGGCGAGCTGGGTGGTAAAGGCCTTGGTCGAGGCGACACCGATCTCGGGGCCGGCGCGGGTCATCAGCGTCATGTCGGACTCCCGCACCAACGAGGACTCGGGCACGTTGCAGATTGCGAACGTGCCAAGATAGCCAAGGCGTCTCGCCTCGCGCAGCGCCGCAAGCGTGTCCGCGGTTTCGCCCGACTGCGAAATGGCGATGAAAAGCGTGTCGGCCGGCACCACCGGCTGGCGATAGCGGTATTCGCTCGCCACCTCCACCGTAGTGGGCACTTTGGCCGCTTGCTCGAGATAGTAGCGCGCGATCATGCCTGCGTGATAGCTCGTTCCGCAGGCGACGATATGCACGTTGCGGATCTTCGGCAGCAGGGCGACCGCCTTCGGCCCCAGCGCGGCATCCAGCACTTTGCCGTTCGCGGTGCGCTCGGACAGCGTATCGGCAATCGCGCGTGGTTGCTCGAAGATTTCCTTCTGCATGTAGTGTTGGTACTGCCCGAGTTCCACGGCGTCGGCCGAGAGCTCCGATTCGTGCAGCTTGCGCTCGACCGCCCGGCCCGAACCGTCGAGCAGGCGGATCCCGGCGCAGGAAATTTCCGCGACATCGCCGTCCTCGAGGAACTGGAAGCTGCGCGTCACCGGCAGCAGCGCCTGTACATCGGAAGCGATGAAGTTCTCGCCGCTGCCGTGGCCGACCACCACCGGGCAGCCCATGCGCGCCGCGATCAGGCGCTGGGGGTCGTGCTTGCTCATCACCACGATCGCGTACGCGCCGTGCAAACGCTTGATGACCTGCTGGACGGCGGCGAGGAGGTCCGCGCCGCCTTTGATGCGCTCATGGATCAGGTGCGCAACGACTTCGCTGTCGGTATCCGAATGGAACTGGTAGCCCCTGGCTTTGAGCTCCACGCGCAACTCTTCGTAGTTCTCGATGATGCCGTTGTGGACGAGGGCGATGCCCTCCTCCGAAAAGTGGGGATGGGCATTTTTCTCGGATACTCCGCCGTGCGTCGCCCAGCGGGTATGCGCGATGCCGCGCTGGCCGGAAAGCGGTTGTTTTTC
>CAYIRZ010000497.1:1136-1635 GCA_964365845.1 uncultured Streptomycetaceae bacterium | reverse complement strand
AGACCCAGCGCAACTATTCATGGCGCGATTACGGCAACCGCATCGGCATCTGGCGCCTGTTCGATCTCGCCGACGAACTCGCCATGCCGCTCGCGCACAACACCAACAGCCTGCTCTATGACTACGCGCCGCAGATTTTCGAACGCATCCGCAAGCGGGGAGACGAGATCGTCGGCCACGGCCGCACCAATTCCGAAAACCTGCACGACTTCAGGTGGGAGGCCGACGAGGCGCGGCTGATCCAGGAAGTCACCGAGACGTTCGCGAAGAAAGAAGGCAGGAAACCCAAAGGCTGGATGGGCGCGGGCGCATACGAGAATCCGTGGACCGTCGATCTGCTGAAGGAGGCGGGCTATACCTATGTCATGGACTGGCCGCACGACGACCAGCCGGTCTGGATGCGCACGCGCTCGGGGCCCATCCTCTCGGTGCCGTACCCGGCCGAGCTGAACGATTCGCCGCAGGTCATTCACCGTCAACATACCGGCCGCGAGTTCTG
>CAYIRZ010000497.1:0-1126 GCA_964365845.1 uncultured Streptomycetaceae bacterium | reverse complement strand
TTCTGCGACATGCTGGTCGATCAGTTCGAGGAAATGGTCGAGCAAAGCGCAACGCACCCGCTGGTGTGCAACATCTCCATCCACCCTTACGTCTTCGGCTACCCGTTCCGGTTGCGCCCGCTGCGTAAAGCTCTAAGTCATTGTTTTTCAAGTAAATTTATTGACGGGGTGTGGAAGTGCAAGCCGGAAGACGTTGCCGATCACTGTCTCACGCTCGCGCCCGGCATCGTGCCGGGCAGCTAAAGCCTGTCTCAAAAACCAAATCAATTAGCCGCCCATCCCTCTCTCCCTTTGGGGAGAGGCCGGGAAAGAGTGATGGAGGGGTTGGGGATGAGGGTTCGAACGCCGATAAATCCTTCTCAATACCCGACGGGTACGCCGATAAGCATCAAGAACGAATTGATCTGCTTGAGGGATGGCAAGGGCCAGCGCAGAATAGGGTATCCAGAACCCGTTTTTCGGCGGTCGACTTCAAGTTGAAGGCGCAGTCACCGAAGGCGCCGGGTTCGACTTTGATGTATCCTAGCGCCTATTACATATAGCGCTGGGAGCGCCGTGTCCGAGCTCGATCGCATCAAGGAACAACTCGTCTATCTCAGGTTCTGGCAGGGGATTATGGTGGTAACGGACATCAGTTTGGTCGGGTGGCTCGCTGCAACGGCTGATACCGCGACTCCTACGCTGTTGTCCTTCGCCATTGTCGGCATCGTCGTGCTCAGCCTGGGCATCTTCCTTCTCCATCGCCAGATCGAGCGCCGTATCGAGCAGATCGGGAGGCTATAGCCATGGACATTCTCGTCGGTATCGTCATGCTTGCCGTGGTGCTGCTCTTCGTCGGCATTGCCCTTGACGCTGCCCGCCGCGCCAAATAGCGCCTTCTAACCCCACGCCGCACCCGGACGCGCGCGCGAGCGCCTTGCCATGCAAAGGGTTATGGGCGCGCGCCGGTGGGCGTGAACGTTAAGCCGTTTGCAGCACACCATCAACCAATCTCAGGATGCGTGTGGCACTCGCCGCGATTTCGCGATCGTGGGTGGCAATCACCAGGCTGGTGCCCAGCCCCCGGTTGAGCTCCAGCATCAGCGCGAATACCTCGCCGGCGGTCTGACGGTCGAGGTTGCCGGTC
>CAYIRZ010000496.1:0-1641 GCA_964365845.1 uncultured Streptomycetaceae bacterium | reverse complement strand
TAACGCCTCACCAAGGTGAAACCAATGGATACGAATGTAAAACGCAAGAAAAAGGAAGTGCCCGATAACGACATCGGGCAGGAGACGCGGCTCGAGCTCTACCGCATGCAGGTCGATCTGCGCTACTGCGAAAAGCGCGCCTACGATCTGTTCCTGCAGAACCTGATCAAGGGCACCAGCCATCTGTCGCTGGGCCAGGAGGCGATCGCGGCGGGCTTTGGCGTCGCCATGCGCCCCGACGACTGGACGTTCTGTACCTATCGCGGTCATGCGCACACGCTGGCGCGCGGCGCCTCGATGACGGGCGTGCTGGGCGAACTGATGGGGCGCCAGTGCGGGCTGCTGGGCGGCAAGGGCGGCTCGATGCATCTGACCGATGTCGCGAAAGGCGCCATGGGTTCGTATGCGATCATCGGCGCGCATTTGCCGGTCGCCGCCGGCGCCGCGTGGTCGGCGCAGTACCGCGGCACCGAGCAGGTCGCGGTGTGCTTCTTCGGCGACGGCACGACCAACATCGGCGCTTTTCACGAGGCGCTCAATTTCTCCGCGGTATGGAAACTGCCGGTGATTTTCGTGTGCGAGAACAATCTCTACATGGAATACACGCCGATCCATACGGTGACCGCGGTCGAGCATCCGGCGGCGGACCGCGCCGCCGCTTACGGGCTGGAGTCCATCGTCGTCGACGGCAATGACGCCGACGCGGTTTATCTCACCGCGATGAAATACATCGAACGCGCGCGCAAAGGCGGCGGGCCGGCGTTGATCGAAGCCATGACCTATCGCCACAGCGGGCATTCGCGCGCCGATCCCGGCAAGTACCGGCCGGAGGGCGAGCTCGAGAAATGGCTGGAGCGCGATCCGATCAAGATGTACCGCGAGCGCCTGCTTAAGTACGGTTTGGCGGCGGCCACGCTCGATGACATCGAAGCCGAGGCTATGCGCCAGGTCGACGCCGCGACCGCGACGGCCAAAGCTTCACCGACGCCGTCGGTCGATGACATAGAGAAAAATGTGTGGGCAGACGGAGGTTCAGCATGGCGGAATTGACCTATCGCGAGGCGGTTGCTGCAGGCATCGCGCAGGAAATGGAGCGCGATGAGCGCGTGGTGTTTCTGGGCGAAGACGTGGCGGCAGCCGGCGGCGTGTTCAAGGCGACGGTGGGTCTGCTCGAAAAATTCGGCCCCAGGCGCGTGCGCGATACCCCGATCTCCGAGCAGGCGATCCTGGGCGCGGCCATGGGCGCGGCGATGACGGGTCTGAAGCCGATCGCCGAGATCATGTTTTCGGATTTTCTGGCGGTGTGCTGGGACATCGTCGCCAACGAGATCGCCAAGACGCGCTACATGACCAACGGCCAGATCACGCTGCCGCTGGTGATCCGCACGGCCAACGGCTCGGGCTCGCGCTTCGGCGCGCAGCACTCGCAGGCGGTGGAGAACTGGGCGATGGCGGTGCCGGGGCTGAAGGTGGTCGCGCCCTCGAGCCCGGCCGACATGAAGGGATTGCTGGCCGCCGCCGTGCGCGACCCGGATCCGGTCATCGTGTTCGAGCAGAAGGCGCTCTACGCCATGAAGGGCGAGGTGCCCGACGGCGAGCACGTGGATGAGCTCGGCAAGGCGAAGGTGCTGCGGCAGGGCA
>CAYIRZ010000495.1:0-1660 GCA_964365845.1 uncultured Streptomycetaceae bacterium | reverse complement strand
TGAGTTTTACGTAAAAGAATGACATTCATTTACGTCTTGAATCTCCCCTCTCCTCTCGGGAGAGGGGTCGGCACCCCTCAAGGGGGTATTAAAAAGAAGGGTGAGGGATTGAGCGTGTCACGCAGTTAAGAAAAGCTCAATAGTTTTACCGGTGGCGTAATTTTACCGCATAAGAGGTGATCGGCAGTTCGGTGCCGTCGTCGAACTCGGCGGCGGTTTCAATCGCGAGGCGCGCGGTTTCTTCGGCGGATTTGCGCGGCTGGCCGTAAGTCGAGTATAGCGCCCCCAGCGCATAGTCGCTGCCGCTGCCAAAAGCATAGAACTTCGAGAATTCCTGCACCGTGCGGTGCGCGGCGACGCCGAAAATGCCGTGCGGGTTGACGATCAGCACGTCGATGCGCGTCGATTCCAGCGCTTCCTCTTCCTCGCCGCTGGTGAGCAGATAGTAATCGTGCTTGAGCGCGCCGTGCAGTTTCTGCCAGGTCTTGAATATTTCGAGCGGCGTGGTGAAATGCGCGTAGACCTTGGGGCGGGTGAAATAATCGCACAGGATGGTCTTGAACGTCGCGTCGCCGGTCACGCCGAGATAGCTGTCGCCGACCTTGAGTATCTTGGAGTGGTTGACGATGTACTCCGCGGTTTCCTTGCCCGACCCCCACTTGGTCATGGTGTCGGCGGCGATCGCGGCATAGCCGTTCTTTTTGACGACGGTGATGGTGGTCATCGCTCAACCGAAGTGGCAGACGTAATCGAGCGTTTCGAGCGGTTCGATGGCGAAGCTCGAGTTGCCGGGTACGCGGAAGCTGTCGCCGGCGTGGCAGACGCGCCAGTCCTTGTCCCCCGGCAGGCGCACGCGGCAGCTGCCGGCGGTGATTTCCATCAGTTCGGGCTCGGTGGTCTTGAACGTGAGCACGCTGGGGAAAATGACGCCGACCGACTTGCGGCTGCCGTCCGGAAAATAAACGGTGTGGCTCACGCACTTGCCGTCGAAGTAGACGTTGGCTTTCTTGGTGACGCTGACGTTATCGAATTTCGGCATGATTCTTTTTCCGGTTATTTGCGGCGGCGCTTGGCGGCGATGCGCAGCCTGAGCGCGTTCAGGCGGATGAAACCCGCGGCGTCGGCCTGGTCGTAGGCGCCCTTGTCGTCCTCGAAAGTGGCAATCGTCGAATCGAACAGCGAATCCGATTTCGACTCGCGGCCGACCACCAGCACGGTTCCCTTGTAGAGCTTGACGCGCACCTTGCCGTTGACCGGTTTCTGCGATTCGTCGATCAGCGACTGCAGCAGCTGGCGCTCGGGGCTGAACCAGTAGCCGTTGTAGATCAGGCGCGCATAGCGCGGCATCAGGTCGTCTTTCAGCGCCAGCACCTCGCGGTCGAGCGTGATCGATTCCATCGCGCGATGCGCCTTGAGCATGATGGTGCCGCCGGGGGTCTCGTAGCAGCCGCGGGATTTCATGCCGACGTAGCGGTTCTCGACCAGATCCAGACGCCCGATGCCGTGCTTGCCGCCCAACTGGTTGAGCTTGGCGAGCACGTTCGCGGGCGAGAGTTTCTTGCCATTTAGCGCAACGATGTCGCCTTGCTTGTATTCCAGATCAAGATATTCCGCCTTGTCGGGGGCTTTCTCCGGCGATACGCTCCAGCGCCACATGGAC
>CAYIRZ010000494.1:0-1684 GCA_964365845.1 uncultured Streptomycetaceae bacterium | reverse complement strand
CAGAGCCCGATACTCAATTCCGACGCCTGGAGCGAGTTCGTCAAGATGCAGGGCCCGGCGATCCAGGGGCTGATGGGAAGCTATCTCGAGCAAAGCGCCAACGCCTTCATGGAAATGCAGCAGCAGTTGCAGCAACAGACGCGCAGCCTGTTCAGTACTTTCCCTTTCCCCAATTTCGGCGGCGTCGCACCCAGCAAGCCGGAAGCGCCGGCGCCCGATTCAGGCAAGGGCGGCACTAACGAAGGCAAGAGCTGACCCGCGTCAGCCGGCCTGTTCCGCTTTACCATTCCGCAGTGCCTCAGATTCCACCCAAGGTCGGTTTCGTCTCGCTCGGTTGTCCCAAGGCGCTGGTTGATTCGGAACGTATCCTCACCGAGTTGCGTGCCGAAGGCTACCTGATCGCGCCCTCTTACGAGGACGCCGACCTCGTCGTCGTCAACACCTGCGGCTTCATCGACTCGGCCGTCGAGGAATCGCTCGGCGCCATCGGCGAAGCACTCTCCGAGAACGGCAAGGTGATCGTCACCGGCTGCCTCGGCGCCAAGGGCGACATCGTCAGGCAAACCCACCCCAAGGTGCTGGCCGTGACCGGCCCGCATGCCACCGCTGAAGTGATGCGCGCGGTGCACCAGCACCTGCCGAAGCCGCGCGACCCGTTCGCCGACCTGGTGCCGCCGCAAGGCGTCAGACTCACGCCCCGTCATTACGCCTATCTCAAGATCGCCGAAGGCTGCAACCACCGCTGCACCTTTTGCATCATCCCCTCGATGCGCGGCGACCTGGTGAGCCGCCCTGTCGGCGAGGTGATGCAGGAAGCGGAAAACCTGGTCAAGGCCGGCGTAAAAGAACTTCTTGTCATCTCGCAGGACACCAGCGCCTACGGCGTGGACGTCAAATACCGCACCGGCTTCTGGGGCGGCAGGCCGATCAAAACGCGCATGACCGAGCTCACGCGTGCGCTGGGCGAGCTCGGCGTCTGGGTGCGTCTGCACTACGTCTACCCCTATCCCCACGTCGACGAGGTCATCCCGCTGATGGCCGAAGGCAAGCTCCTGCCTTATCTCGACGTGCCGTTCCAGCATGCCAGCCCGCGCATCCTCAAACTCATGAAGCGCCCGGCCAATGCCGAGAACACGCTGGAGCGCATCCGGGCCTGGCGCGCGATCTGCCCCGACCTCACCCTACGCAGCACGTTCATTGCCGGCTTCCCCGGTGAAACCGAAGCCGAGTTCGAGGAGCTGCTGGCGTTTTTACAAGAAGCCCAGCTCGACCGCGTCGGTTGCTTCGCCTATTCGCCGGTCGCCGGCGCCACCGCCAACAAGCTGCCGGATCACGTGCCCGACGAAGTCCGCGAAGAACGCCGCGCCCGCTTCATGCAAACGCAGGAAAAAATCAGCGCCGCGCGTCTCAAGCGCAAGGTGGGACAGACGCTCACCGTGCTAGTCGATGAGGTCAGCGACAAGGGCGCGGTGGCGAGATCGAGTGCCGACGCGCCGGAAATCGACGGCCAGGTGTTCATCAAGAAACCGGGCAAGCTCAAGGCCGGCGAGTTCGCCACGGTGCGCATCACAAAATCCGACGCTCACGACCTGTGGGGGGTATGCGTGATGAAGCTGTCTGGGGCAGCCGGAAGCTTGTAGGTCGGCGATCCCTCGCCGACATTCTTGTTCCCGGTGGCATGGGA
>CAYIRZ010000493.1:0-1691 GCA_964365845.1 uncultured Streptomycetaceae bacterium | reverse complement strand
CGACGGCCAGCGCAAGTTCTACGAGGAAAACCTCGAGTGCGACTTCTCGTTCGCGATTCCCAACCTCGCGCGCTTCCGCGTCAACGCCTTCGTGCAGCAGCGCGGCGCCGGCGCGGTGTTCCGGACCATTCCGACCAAGGTGCTGTCGCTCGAAGACCTCAAGGCGCCGAAGACTTTCGTCGAGATCGCCAACCAGCCGCGGGGCGTGGTGTTGGTCACGGGGCCCACCGGCTCGGGCAAATCGACGACGCTGGCGGCGATGGTCAATCATATCAACGAAAACGAGTACGGCCACATCCTGACGGTGGAGGACCCGATCGAGTTCGTGCATGAGCCCAAAAAATGCCTGATCAACCAGCGCGAAGTCGGGCCGCACACGCTGTCGTTCGCCAACGCGCTGAGATCGGCATTGCGCGAGGATCCGGACATCATTCTGGTGGGCGAGATGCGCGACCTGGAAACCATCCGGCTGGCGATGACCGCCGCCGAGACCGGCCATCTGGTGTTCGGCACGCTGCATACCAGTTCCGCGGCCAAGACCATCGACCGTATCATCGACGTGTTCCCCGCCGAGGAAAAGGAGATGATGCGCGCCATGCTGTCGGAGTCCCTGCGCGCGGTGATTTCGCAGACGCTGCTTAAGACCAAGGACGGCAGCAGCCGCGTCGCGGCGCACGAGATCATGATCGGCACGCCGGCGATCCGCAACCTGATCCGCGAAGCCAAGATAGCGCAGATGTATTCCGCGATCCAGACCGGTGCTCAACTGGGAATGCAGACGCTGGACCAGAATCTGCAGGACCTGGTCAAGCGCAACATCGTTTCCTCTTCCGAGGCGCGCAGCAAGGCGATGAACAAGGATTTGTTTCTGGGCTAGGAGTTTGTCGAACCCAAGTCCGGCAAACTCCTAAAATGAAAAGCACCAAACGCTACGCGTTCCGGTGAATGGGGCCAAGTCCGACAGGCTGCTAGACCGTTTACCATCCACTTCGAGAGGTGGCATATGGAAAGAGATCAGGCAGTCAAATTCACGCACGACCTGTTGAAGGCGATGGTCGCCAAGAAGGCATCGGACCTGTTCATCACCGCCGGCTATCCGCCCGCAATCAAGCTCGACGGCAAGATGACGCCGGTGGCGAACCAGCCGCTGACGCCGCAGCACACCGCCGAGCTTGCCCGCGCCGTGATGAACGACAAGCAGGCAGGCGAATTCGAGGCGACCAAGGAATGCAATTTCGCGATCAACCCCGGCGGCATCGGCCGCTTCCGCGTCAACGCCTTCGTGCAGCAGGGGCGCATCGGCATGGTGTTGCGCACCATCACCACCACCATCCCGAAATTCGAGGATCTCAATCTGCCGCCGGTGCTGAAGGACATGGTGATGGCCAAGCGCGGGCTCATCATCATGGTCGGCGGCACGGGCTCGGGCAAATCCACTTCGCTGGCGGCGATGGTCGGCTACCGCAACGAGAACAGCTACGGTCACATCATCACCATCGAGGACCCGATCGAATACGTGCACGAGCACAAGAACTGCGTGATCACGCAGCGCGAAGTGGGTGTCGACACCGAATCGTGGCATGCGGCGCTCAAGAATACGCTGCGCCAGGCGCCGGACGTGATCCTGATCGGCGAAATCCGCGACCGCGAAACCATGGAATATGCCGTGGCCTTCGCCGAGACCGGCCACC
>CAYIRZ010000492.1:0-1692 GCA_964365845.1 uncultured Streptomycetaceae bacterium | reverse complement strand
GCCGAGATCGGGTATAAGCCGGATCTGCGCATCAGTTCGCTCATGGCGACCATCCGGCGCAGCCGTCCCCTCACTTCGCGGGAGACGATTGCGTTTGTTTGGATCAATACCCCGAAGCGGACGGACAAGCTGCCGGTGCATCTCCAGCATTACGTCCGGGTCATCCAGCAGGGCGCCAAACAGCGCGCGGACGAACTGGGCTGCGCGCTGGAAGAGTTCTGGCTCGATGAGCGCGATATGCGACCGAGCCGGCTCAACCAGATTCTCTCCGCGCGGGGAATTTCCGGAATCGTTTTTTCCCCGGCGGCGAGTGACAAGGGCGTTACGATCAACTGGGACTGGCGCACCTTCGCCTGCGCCATCATTGGCAATACGGACTGCTCGCCGCTCTTTCACCGATCCGCCCACTACCATTATCGGAGCGTCTGGCTCACGCTCGAGCGGCTCCGGGAGGAAGGCTGCGTCCGTCCAGCCGCAATCCTCAGCCGCAGCGTGCAAGATCGCATTCACAGCATGCAGCTGGCGGCCTTCCTTACGAACCACGCCACCCCAAGGCGTGCCGCGGCCTCCGTGCGCTTCGGCCAGCCCGAGGAATTCGCGAAATTGGAGCGCTGGCTGCGCAAGCTGACTCCTGATGCGTTGATCCTCGGCTGGCAGGTTGACCACCGCCGGGCCTCCCTGCTGCGCGAGTTTGTGCCCGGCCTGCGGCGGTTGGTGACGCTCGAGTGGCATCCGCACGGCGCCCTTCCCGGCATCGACCCCTGCAATGAGGCGATCGCCGCCAACGCCGTCGATCTGGTTATCGCCCAATTGCGCCGCAACGAATTCGGCGTTCCCACCCGTCCCACGACCGTCCTGCATGATGGCATCTGGCGCGAAAACTGGGCGATCTGATGGTCAGTCCCGCCGCCGCCTTGGTAGCTGGTTCAGCCGGTCAGGCGAATAAGTCGGAACCGTTTCACGTTGCGAGAAAATGTATCCGCCCGGGAGACTTGCGTGGATCGCGGCGGGTCGAGAAACTGGATTCTCAGCGGGCGGGGCACCGTCGAAAACTGGTGGATTCAGGCGAGTTCGATCTGGATCTTCACGCTCGTCGGTTTCATGCGGCAGGCATAGTCGAATGCCGCGACAGAATCGACGAAGGCGTAATGGTCGGTGATGAGCGGCCGGACATCAATCTGGCGGCTGCCCATCAGCGCCAGCGCCTGCGGAAAGACGTGCGCGTAGCGAAAGATGGTTTCGATGCGGGCCTCCTTCACCTGCGCGGCCACGACGTCGAACGGCACCGCCGCACCCGGCATGCCGATTAGTACGATGCAGCCGCCAGGGCAGAGCACCTCCACCGCCTGGTCCGGAGATTGCGGCAGCCCCACCGCATCGAAGACCACATCGGCGCCCCAGCCGCCGGTGAAGCGGCGCACAATCCCGCCCAAGTCTTCCTCCTGCACATTGACGGGCGTGATCGGGCCGAGTGTGGCCGCGAGCGCGAGCTTGGGCTCCTGCACATCGGTGATGAACACATGGCTGCAGCCGCCCGCGAGCGCCGCCAGGGCCGTGACCATGCCGATGGGTCCGGCACCGAGCACAACGGCCACGCTGCCGGGCTTCAATCTCGCTTTGCCGGCCGCGTGCATGCCGACGGCGAGCGGTTCGACCATGGCGCCCTCGCCGAAACTGACGTTGTCTGGCAGC
>CAYIRZ010000491.1:0-1717 GCA_964365845.1 uncultured Streptomycetaceae bacterium | reverse complement strand
CCGACATCCTGGTCCCAAACCAGGCGCGCTACCAGGCTACGCTACACCCCGGAAAACCTTACTGACACCGGTTATATAAACCGATGTTACGCCTGAACTCGAAGGCGCGTAATATACTCTCCACCCCACCAAAGGTCAATCAAGCGGGCGGCCATCAGGGCATTCGGCGGCAAGTTTGCCATTAACTTGCAGTGGAGTGTAATTTCTGATATTAAAGCGGTTTTTTTAATGGATAATAGGGCTCATGGCCACTGAATTGCACAAGACTTTCCCCCCGTACAAACCCAAGGGGAAAGAGGAATACATGAACCCGCGGCAGCTCGCGCACTTCCGCAAAATGCTGGAAGGTATGAAGCAGGGCCTGTCTCAGGATATCGACCGCACGGTCCATACCATGCAGGACGAGGCGACGATTTTCGCCGATCCCAACGACCGGGCGAGCCAGGAATCGGACACGTCTCTCGAACTGAGGAACCGCGACCGCGAGCGCAAACTCATCAAGAAGATCGACGAGACCATTGCGCGTATCGAGAACGGGGATTACGGCTACTGCGACTCCTGCGGCGTGGAGATCGGGTTGAAACGCCTCGAAGTGCGGCCGACGGCCAGTCTGTGCATCGACTGCAAGACGCTCGACGAAATGCGCGAGCGGCAGGTGGCAAAATAACGGTAAGCCGTAAGCCGTAAGCAGTAAGCCGCAAGTCGCAAGCCGTGAGCAGTTACAGGAACCCGGCCGGCGAGGCAATAACAATCTGGCTGGCAGGCCGGACCACAACAAAAAGGGGCAGCCCGGCTGCCCCTTTTTAACTGATTTCTACGTCCGCTTACTGCTCACGGCTTACCGCTCGCCGCTTATGGGGTCACTGGGCGGTCTGGGCTTCCTCAGCCGTCACGGCCTTCATCGACAGCCGCAGGCGGCCTTTGTCGTCGGCCTCGAGCACCTTCACACGCACCGCCTGACCTTCCTTGAGATGGTCCGCCACGCTGTTGACGCGCTCGTTGGCGATCTGGGAAATGTGCAGCAGGCCGTCACGGCCGGGCAGCACGCTGACAATCGCTCCGAAATCGAGAAGCTTCAGCACCGTGCCGTCGTAGATGCGTCCGACTTCGACGTCCGCAGTCAGCTCTTCGATGCGCTTCTTCGCCATCTCCCCGCCTTCCGAAGACACGCAAGCAATGGTCACGGTGCCATCGTCCTCGATATCGATGGTGGTGCCGGTCTCTTCGGTGATGGCGCGGATCACGGCGCCGCCCTTGCCGATCACGTCGCGGATCTTCTCGGGCTTGATCTTGATCGTAATCATGCGCGGCGCATAAGCCGACAGCTCGGTGCGCGGGCTGTCGACCACCTGCTTCATCTTGCCGAGAATGTGCATGCGTCCTTCGCGAGCCTGCACCAGCGCGGCGTGCATGATTTCCTTGGTGATGCCGGTGATCTTGATGTCCATCTGCAAAGCGGTGACGCCTTTTTCGGTGCCGGCGACCTTGAAATCCATGTCGCCGAGATGATCTTCATCACCGAGGATGTCGGACAGCACCGCGAAACGGTTGCCCTCCTTGATCAGTCCCATCGCGATTCCCGCGACATGCGCCTTGAGCGGCACGCCCGCGTCCATCAGCGCCAGGCAACCGCCGCATACCGATGCCATCGAGCTCGAACCGTTCGATTCGGTGATCTCCGACACCACGCGCATCGAGTAGGCAAATTCTTCCAGCG
>CAYIRZ010000490.1:0-1771 GCA_964365845.1 uncultured Streptomycetaceae bacterium | reverse complement strand
GAATGGAATCGATGACCACGATTTCCGGCTTCGCCGCGGCGAGAACCGACTGAATTTTTTCCAAATTGATCTCGGCCAGCAGTTGCAGCCCGCCCGAGTCGAGGGCGAGGCGGGTGGCGCGCAGTGCCACTTGCTCCGCCGATTCCTCGCCGCTGACGTACACCGCCAGATGCTCCCTGCTCATGGCGGCAAGTGCCTGCAACAACAGCGTCGACTTGCCGATGCCCGGATCGCCACCGATCAGCACCACCTGTCCGGCGACCAGGCCGCCGCCCAGCACGCGGTCGAATTCGGCAACGCCGGTGGGCAGGCGCTGCACCTCACGTGCGCTCACCTCGGCCAGTTTCTGCAGTTTTGAGGCGCCAGCAACGCTTTTGTAGCGGTGCGTCGACGCCGTTTCGGCGACGGTTTCGACCAGGGTGTTCCAGGCGCCGCAACTCGGACACTGGCCCTGCCATTTTGGCGCGGTGCCACCGCACTCGTTGCAGGTGTAATTGGACTTTGCTTTGACCAAGATTATTCGACTTCCCGCTGCGGCGCGCGCGCACCGTTGCTTGGCCGGCGCGCGCGCCACATACCGGCATTCAGTCGCATCACTCGACTTCCCGTTGTGGCACGCGCGTCGCAAGCGCACATAGCAACTCGTAGCTGACCGTACCAGCGCTGGCGGCGACTTCGTCCGCCGGCAGCCCTTCGCCCCACAAAGTCACCGGACTGCCGACCGCGGCTTCCGGATTGGCGCTCAAATCGGCGCAAAGCATGTCCATGGACACGCGGCCCACCGTAGCAGTGCGCTTGCCTGCAACCACTATAGGCGTGTTCCTGTCGCCAAATCCGGGCGCATGACGGGGATATCCGTCGGCATAGCCGCAGGCAACCACGCCGATACGCATCGGCTGCTTCGCCACGAAGGTGCCGCCGTATCCGACCTTGTCGCCGGATTTGAGCTCCTGAATGGCGATGATCTCGCTCGTCAGCGTCATCACCGGCTGCAATCCCAGCGACTGCGCGCTTACGTCGGCGAAGGGCGAGCAGCCATAGAGCATGATTCCCGGCCGCACCCAATCGGCGTGCGTTTCCGGGTAGCGCAGAACAGCGGCCGAGTTGGCCAGAGTCACGTCACCCTTCAGGCCGGCCGTCGATTCAACGAAACGCGCGAGTTGCGCGGCGATGCCCTCGGGTCCGTCCGCGTCGGCAAAATGCGTCATCAGCGAAATCGCTGCGACTTTGCCACTCGCCTCGACCCGGCTATAGACCGCGCGAGCCTGGGCAGCGGCAAAGCCAAGGCGATTCAATCCGGTGTTCAGCTTGACCACCACCGCGATTTGCGACGACAGGCGGGCGCGTTCGAGCATCAGTATCTGCTCCGAATCATGCACCACCAACGTCAGCGCGTAGCGATCGGCGACTGCGAGATCCGCCGGCTGGAATATTCCCTCCAGCAGCTGGATAGGCTTGGCGATTCCCGCCTCACGCAGGCGCACCGCGTCGTTCAAATCGAGCAGCGCATAGCCGTCGGCGGCAGCCAGCGCCTGCGCGACTCGTGCGAGGCCATGGCCGTAGGCATCGGCTTTCAGCACCGCCCAGATCTTGGACTGCGGCGCGTGGCGGCGCGCGACGCCGAGGTTGTGTCTTAAGGCGGAAAGCTTGAAACTGGCGCGGATCGGGCGCGGCATTTATGCGGGTGGATCACCGAATACGCAAACCACCCGCTCACCCCTTGCTGGTGCTCTTCAACCTGCCCTTGGAGAACTCGACGAAGCTAGAGACC
>CAYIRZ010000489.1:0-1772 GCA_964365845.1 uncultured Streptomycetaceae bacterium | reverse complement strand
GTCATCGCTGCGCGGCATTCAGCCGCGTCGACGAGCTCGGGACGCGCATGAATTTGCTGACTATCGGTTATGCGTTGATGTTCTATGCCGCGACCGCGCTGCTCGCCGGCGGCCTCGCCTGGAAGATTGCCGGCTACGCGCGCACGCCGGCCCCGCTCAAGATCCCCGCCACGCCAGCGCCGCCGCATACTCGGGGCGTGGTGCTACGCATGGCGCGCGAGGCGGTGCTGTTCGAAAGCCTGTTCAAATCCAGCAAGTGGATCTGGGGCCTCGGCTGGCTGTTCCATGTCGCGCTGGCGCTGGTATTGCTGCGCCATCTGCGTTATTTCACTGAGCCGGTGTGGGCGGCGGTCGCGCTGGCGCAGCCATTGGGCGTTTATGCCGGCTTTGCCATGATCGCCGGGCTTGCAGGCCTGTGGGCGCGCCGCATGCTGGTCGAGCGCATACGCTATATTTCGACGCCGTCCGATCACCTGATGCTGGTGCTGCTGATCGCGATCGGCGTGACCGGCCTTGGCATGAAGTATGTCACCCATACCGATATCGTCGCGGTGAAAGCGTTCATGCTGGGATTGATGTACTTCGACTGGCAGCCGTTGCCTGCCGACCCGATGCTGCTCGCGCACCTCGCCCTGGTCGCGGCGCTGATGGCGATTTTCCCGGCGAGCAAGCTGCTGCATGCTCCCGGCATCTTCTTCAGCCCGACGCGCAACCAGGCCGACGACTCCCGCGAGCGGCGCCATCTCTCGCCCTGGGCCGCAGAACTGGAGCGATAGCCATGGCCATCGCCGAATTTGAAACCCCCAGGCTGAAGGAATATCCGGTCATCCCTATCCTGCAGGCCGGTGCGATGGCGCACAGCCAGCCGTTCATCGCCGCGGCGCCGATTCAGAAGGCGCTCGGTTTTCCGGGAGAACTGGTCGAAAACTGGCGGGAAATGGCCATCGCCAAGATGGGCGAGTTGCTCGGCAAGTACCGTTCGCTCAAGGTCTATCTCGATACCTGCGTGCACTGCGGCGCATGCAGCGACAAGTGCCATTATTTTCTCGGCACCGGCGATCCCAAGAACATGCCGGTTGCGCGCCAGGACCTGATGCGCAAGATCTACCGCCGCTATTTCACCTTTTCCGGAAAGTATTTTCCGAAGCTGGTCGGTGCCGAAGACCTGACCCGAGAGGTGCTCGGAGAGTGGTACACCTACTTCAACCAGTGCTCGCAGTGCCGGCGCTGCTCGGTGTTCTGCCCGTACGGCATCGATACCGCAGAAATCACCATGGCCGCCAAGGAAATCATGGATTCGATCGGCATGGGGCAGAAATACAGTAATGAAATCATCGGCAAAGTGCACAGGATCGGCAACAACCTGGGGTTGCCGGGGCCGGCGCTGGAAGACACGCTCGCCGGACTCGAGGAAGACATCAAGGACGATACTGGCGTCGACGTCAAACTGCCGCTCAACGTGCAGGGCGCGGAAGTGCTGATGGTCACGCCCTCGGCCGACTTTTTTTCCGAGCCGCATGTCGAGAGCCTGATCGGTTACGCCAAGGTGTTCCATCAGGCCGGCATCAGCTGGACGTTGTCCACACACGCCTCCGAGGCCGGAAACTTCGGGTTGTTCATCGGCAACTACGAGCAGATGCGCAGCATTTCGATGCGCGTGCGCGAGGCGGCGCTCGAGTTGGGCGTCAGGCGCATCGTGGTCGGCGAGTGCGGCCATGCCTGGCGCGTCGCCTACAGCTTCTGGAACACGCTCATCGGGCCGTTCGATTTCC
>CAYIRZ010000488.1:0-1778 GCA_964365845.1 uncultured Streptomycetaceae bacterium | reverse complement strand
TGCGCGCGCAGCGTGGCGTCGGGGTCGACCGCCACCGGGCGCGTGACCAGCGAGAGCAGCGGCAGATCGTTGAGCGAGTCGCTGTAGAACCGGGATTCATCGAACGACGCCATGGTCTTGTTCTGCTGCGCAAGCCAGATCTCGAGGCGCGCGACCTTGCCCTCGCGGAAGCACGGCACGCCCAAAACGCGGCCGGTGAACTCGCCGTCGCGCTGCTCCGGTTCGGTCGCGATGAGATGCCCGATGCCGAACTCATGCGCGATCGGCGCCGTCACGAAGCTATTGGTGGCGGTGATCAACACCCGCACGTCGCCGTGGTGCTGTTCGACCAGCGCGCGCGCGCTGTCGCGGATCATGGGCCTGATCTTGCGCGTCATGAACTCGCGGTGCCAGGCGTCGAGCACCGTGCGCGGATGGCGCGACAGGGGCTTCAACTGGAAATCGAGAAACTCGTGGATATCGAGCGTGCCGGCCTTGTAATGGTCGTAGAATTCCTGGTTGCGCGCTTCGTAAACCTCGCGGTCGAGCACGCCCTGCTCGATCAGGAACTGGGCCCACTCGAAATCGCTGTCGCCGGCCAGTAAAGTATTGTCCAAGTCGAAGAGCACTAGTCGCATGTCGTTAATAGTCAATAAAACACTGTGGCTGCTTTTAATCGTCTTTTCCGGCACCTGGAGGCTGCGCGGCCTGCAACAACTCGCGCACCAGCGGCACGGTGATCGGGCGCTTGGTTTCGAGAGAATGGCGGTCGAGGGCATCGAGCATCGCCAGCAGCGAGGGCAGGTCGCGGCGCACCCGGTTCAGCAGGTAGTCGCAGACCTCGCCCGATAGCGGGAAACCGCGCGCCGCGGCATGCCGCGTCAGTGCCTGCGTCTTCTCCTCATCCGACAACGCGTGCACCTGGTAGACCAGCCCCCAGCCCAGACGCGTCACCAGGTCCGCGCGCAGCTTCAGTTGCACCGGCGGCGCATTGCCACTCACCAGCAGCGCGCCGTGCCGCTCGCGCAAGGAATTGTACAGATTGAACAATGCAATCTGCGCCGTATCGTCCAGACGGTCTACATTGTCCACGGCAACACGGTCCATATGTTCGAGGTCCTCGGCAAACTGCATGCCGCCGGAACACTCGACGTAGGCCGCGCTCGCGCCACTATCGCGCACGGCGGCAACCGCGCTCTTGAGCAGATGGCTGCGGCCGCTGCCCGCCAATCCCCAGACGTAAATGAAGCGCTCGCGGGTATCGCGGAAAGCCCATTGCCGCAGATTCTGCAGCAGCTCGGCGTTGCGCCCCGCCACGAAATTGTCCAGCGTCGGCGCCGGCGCTACGATGAAATCAAGTGCCAACTGTTTCATTACACGGAATGCGGCGTCAGGATCGGGGCCGGCAGGTACAGCGGAAGCCCGCCGGCGCAATCCACCGCAGATAGTGCAGGTTGTCAGAACGCGGGGGTTCCATTTACGGTAAAATTCTAATCTTAGCCCAATTCAACGAGCTAGCCGTATCTTTTCTTGTTATTTGTGTATACCCCTCAAGGCACCCGTCAGGCGGGTATTGAGAAGAACGGGCTATTTTCAGCGCCCCCTTGAAGGGTGTATTGAAAGGAATCCTCCGTGGCCGGCGTAATCATTTCTCGGGACGCGCAAATTGAATAAATCCAAACCCTCCAAGCCTCTCACCTATCGCGATGCCGGCGTGGACATCGACGCCGGGGATCAACTGGTCGAAAACATCAAACCCTTCGCCAGGCGCACGCAGCGCCCCGGCGTGCTCGCCGGTA
>CAYIRZ010000487.1:0-1782 GCA_964365845.1 uncultured Streptomycetaceae bacterium | reverse complement strand
CCAAAGGCAAGGCGCTCACCACGCAGCAGAAAGGCAATAGCGGCGAGCAGATGACGCGCGACGCGCTGCAGGTGTACGGCCTCAACTACAGCGCCATGTCCAAGGTCAACTTCGGCAATTACAGCGATTCCGTGGCGCAGTTGAAGGACGGGCACGCCCAGGTGTTCACCCTGATCACCACGGTGCCCGCCTCGTCGGTCATGGACCTTGCTTCCGCGCGCGACGTGCGCGTGCTCGATTTCCCTGACGACAAGTTCCAGGCGCTGCAAAAAATCAACAAGGGCTACGACAAGCGCATCATCAAGGCCGGCAGTTATCCCAAGCAGGACAAGGACGTGCAGACCATAGGCACCTGGACGCACCTTGTCGCAAGCTGCAAACTGCCGGCAGACACGGTTTACAAAATCACCAAGGCGCTCGCCACCAATGTCGAGAACCTCGGCAATGTCGTGGCCGCGGTCAAGGGCCTGACCGTGAAAGACATGGCGACCGACGTCGGTGTGCCCTACCATCCGGGCGCGAAAAAATATTACCAGGAAGCCAAGGTACTCTGACTTTGGCCTGGAACCGCGGCGCGATCACTCGCGCCGCTGTTTTTGTTTTGACCACTTTCCGGAGCCCCCGTGACGACTGACCGCATGCTGAAAAACCTTATCACGCTGATCGCGGTCAGCATGTCGGTCTATCACCTCGTGGTCGCCTTCATCGGCGCGCCACAGCAGTTCTTTTTCCGCAGCACGCACCTGCTGTTCGCGCTGGCGCTGGTGTTCCTGCTCTACCCCAGCCTGCGCAAGGGCGCCGTCCCGACCGAGGGCCAGATACGCGACGATGCGGGTGGAACCATCGGCAAGGCCGGCACGGGGCAGGCGTCATGGCTGGATTGGGTGCTGATCGCGGCATCGATCGTGACCATCGCCTATATCTGGATCAACCACGAGTACCTGCTGACGCGCTTCGTATTTGTCGACGACCCGACCCAGATCGAGCTCGTGCTTGGCACCATATTCATAATCATCGTGCTGGAGGCGACCCGGCGCATTATCGGCTTGGCGCTGCCGGTCACCGCGGTGATCTTCCTGCTCTACGCGTTTTTCATCGCCCATACGCGCCCCGAGCAGATTATCGAGATCATGTACATCACCACCGAGGGCATCTTCGGTTCCACGCTCGGGGTGTCGGCCGCGTATGTGATCCTGTTCGTGCTGTTCGGCGCCTTCATGGAACGCACCGGCATCGGCCAGCTCTTCATGGATTTCGCGCTGTCGCTGACCGGCCACACCGCCGGCGGTCCCGGCAAGGTCGCCGTGGTGAGCTCAAGCCTGTTCGGCACGGTGTCGGGCAGCGCGGTCGCCAACGTGCTGGTCGACGGCCCGATCACCATTCCGCTGATGAAGCGCACCGGGTTCCGCCCGCCGTTCGCGGCGGCGGTCGAGGCGACTGCCTCCACCGGCGGGCAGATCATGCCGCCGATCATGGGCGCCGCGGCATTCGTGATGGCCGAGTTTCTGGCGGTGAGCTACTTTCAGGTCACGCTGTGGGCGGCGATCCCAGCGCTGCTGTATTACGTTGCGGTGTTTTTCGCGGTGCACTTCGAATCCAAGCGCGTCGGTCTGCTCGGCCTGCCGCGTTCCGAATGTCCCCGCTTCATGGACGTGATGCGCGAGCGCGGCCACCTGTTCCTGCCCATCGTGGTGGTTCTCGGCGGCCTCATCATGGGTTACAGCGCGCCGCTGTGCGCGCTGGCCGGCACGCTGTCGTGCGTGCCCGTGGCGCTGCTGCGCA
>CAYIRZ010000486.1:0-1793 GCA_964365845.1 uncultured Streptomycetaceae bacterium | reverse complement strand
CATCCCGCATTACAAGTCGCCGGTGCGCTGCGGACGCGCCATGGCCGCGGTGTCGGGGTATGCACAAGCCCAACGCCGCAACCAGGCGCAGCGGGGCGAGCAGCCGCTGACTATCATAAAAGATGATGTAAAACAATTACTTACAGGAAAATCCGCCGATGTCTCGGAGCATGCGGCCAAGCGCATCCTCGCCGAGTACGGCATAGGTGTGACCCGGGAAGAACTGGCGACCGGCAGGGATGAGGCGCTCGCCATTGCGCAACGCATCGGCTATCCGCTGGCGATCAAGGTGCAATCGCCCGACATTTCGCACAAGACCGAAGCGCGCGCGGTACGACTGGGCATCGCCTCCGATGCCGAACTCGCTGCGGCCTACGATGAAGTGCTGGCGAACGCGCGCGCTTATAATGAGAAAGCAAGAATTGAAGGTGTTTTGGTGCAGGAAATGGTAAAGGATGGCCTGGAGGCCATCCTTGGCGTGACCAACGATCCGTTGTTCGGACCGGCGGTGATGTTTGGCCTCGGCGGTATTTTCGCCGAGGTGCTGAAGGACGTCGCCTTCCGGCTCGCGCCGGTGACGCCGTCGATGGCGCGCGAGATGATCGCGGAAATCAAGGGCTATCCCGTGCTCA
The DNA here is from genome assembly GCA_964365845.1 of uncultured Streptomycetaceae bacterium. Classification (GTDB taxonomy): domain Bacteria; phylum Pseudomonadota; class Gammaproteobacteria; order Burkholderiales; family SG8-41; genus CAKKQX01. The sequence goes on along the minus strand of CAYIRZ010000486.1, from coordinate 1,161 downwards.
CCGGCGCGCGCGGGCGCGTTCCCGCCGACGTCGATGCGCTGGCCGATGCCATCGTCAGACTGTCAGCGCTCGCCGTCGATCTCAAGGATCATGTTGTCGAGCTCGATATCAATCCGCTGTTCGTGTTCGAGCGGGGCAAAGGCGTGAAAGCCGCGGATGCGCTGATCCGGCCGCGCGTAAAAAAACATTAGAAACCATGGAACCGCCGATAAACGCCGATAAAATCAAAAACCTAACCACACATCGGGTTGTTCTTTCAGGTTATATCGGCGTTTATCGGCGTCCGAACCCTCACCCCCGACCCCTCTCCCACGGGGAGAGGGGAGGCAATTGTTTCCCTTCTCGATCCCTCATCCCCGACCCTTCTCCCGGGGGGAGAAGGGAGGCACGTGCTTCCTCTCTCCCTTTGGGAGAGAGGTCAGGAGTGAGGGCTGGAAGGGTCAGGGATGAGGGCCGGGCGGCTAATATCGTTTTTGGGATTTTTAAGATAGGTTCCAGACACCATGCCACTTTCCGCTGAAGTGCAATTGCTGTGCGACGAAGTCCGGCGCTTCATCCGCGACGAGGTCGAGCCGCGCTCGCGCTGGATCGAGGAGAACGACGCGGTTCCCGACGATCTCGTGCAAATGGCGCGCGAAATGGGGCTGTTCGGCCTCACCATACCCGAGGAGTACGGCGGCAGCGGCCTCGATCTGGCCGGCAAGTGCGCGATCGAGGAGGAGATGGGCAAGACCAATTACGGTTTCGCCACCCTCATCGGCAACCACACCGGCATCAGCACCGCCGGTATCGTCGCGCTCGGCAACGCGCAGCAGAAACAGAAATATCTGCCACGCATGGCGAGCGGCGAATGGATAGGCAGCTTCGCGCTGACCGAAGCGCAGGCGGGATCGGATCCGGCGGCGATGCGCACGACGGCGGTAAAGAAGGGCGATCGCTATGTGCTGAACGGCGAAAAAATCTACATCACCAATGCCGGTCTTGCTCGCGTCTTCACCGTGATGGCGATCACCGACAGGACCAGGGGCATCAAAGGCATTTCGGCGTTCCTCGTCGAGCGCGATTTCCCCGGCTTCAGCGTCGGCAGGAACGAACTCAAGATGGGCATGCACGGCTGCACCACCGCGCCGCTCGCCTTCAGCGACTGCGAGGTGCCGGCGG
>CAYIRZ010000485.1:0-1812 GCA_964365845.1 uncultured Streptomycetaceae bacterium | reverse complement strand
GAAGGCGACGACATCGGCCTCGAAGTCGTGCCGGAAACCATCAAGGTGATGCGCGCCGCGGCGCAGAAGACGGGGCTGCAGGTCGAATGGTTCCCGCTGCCCATCGGACGCAAGGCATACGACGAACTCGGTTACACGCTGCCGCCGGGCACGCTGGAGAAACTCGATACCTTCGACGGCTGGGTGCTGGGGCCGATCGGGCACCAGGCGTATCCCAAGGGGAAGCCCAACGCCATCAATCCGCATCCGATACTGCGCAAGCATTATGATCTGTTCGCCAATATCCGCCCGGCGAAATCCTATCCCGGGTTGCCGGCGCTGTACAAAGACGTCGATCTCATCATTGTGCGCGAGAACAACGAGGGCTTCCCGCCCGATCGCAACGTCTATATGGGCAGCGGCGAATTCCGCCCCACGCCCGACATGACGATCTCGGTGCGGCTGATCACGCGCCAGGGTTCGAGCAAGGTGGCGCGCGCGGCGTTCGAGCTGGCGCGCACGCGCCCGCGCAAGAAGGTGACGGCGGTGCACAAGGACACGGTGTTCAAGCTAGGCTGCGGCATGTTCGCGGAAGAGTGCCGCGGAATCGCGCGGGAATTCCCGGACATCGCTTTCGACGAAGTGATGGTGGACACCATGGGCATGAAGCTGGTGATGAAGCCGCAGCAGTTCGACGTCGTCGTCACCACCAATACCTTCGGCGATATCCTGTCCGACGTGGCGGCCGGGTTGGTGGGCGGACTGGGCCTTGCTCCGGGTCTGTCGGCGGGGCCGCAGCGCGCGATGGCGCAGGCCACCCACGGTTCCGCCCCCGACATCGCGGGGAAGGGTATCGCCAATCCCTATGCGATGATCATGTCCGGGCAGATGCTGATAGCATGGCTGGGCCACAAGCATGGCGAGCCACGTGCGGTAAAAGCTGCGCAGATCATGGAACTGGCGATGGAAAATGTGATAAAAGCAGGCAAGGTGCTGACGCCGGATCTCGGCGGCAAGGCCACGACATCGGAAATGGGCGATGCGGTCGCCGCCGAGATCACCAAAAAACATTAGAAGCATTAACGCAAAGGTCGCGAAGGTTATCGAAAGCAAAAAACAAAGAGCATTAAACGCAAAGGACGCAAAGGTTCGCAAAGGAAACCCTATAAAATAAAACTCCGAGCATCTGGTTTCATTCAGATTTTTATATATACTTTTTGTTGTTTTTCCTTCGCGTTAATGCTTTTTTTGGGGTTTTAGTAGTAGGTCGGCAATCCTTTGCCGACATTCGCGCGTTTGGCGGCATGGGAATGCCGCCCTACATTGCTAAAACCGGAAATCTTTAACCGCAGAGGATTCTTTTCAATACCCCTTTAAGGGGTACGCGGTTAAGCTTTGTAAGCTATAGGGGAACAAGCATGGCAACAATACGCATCCTGAGCGGCGGCGCCGCACAGGCGGTAGTGGAAAAGATCGCGGCGGATTTCAAGCGCGATACCGGGCATGAAATCAGCGCGGAATTCAGCGCCGTCGGCGCGATGAAGCAGAAAGTGGTCGCCGGCGAAGCGGTCGACATGGTCATCCTCACCGCCGCGCTGGTCGACGATCTGATCGCCGGCGGTTTCGTGGTGCCGGGTTCGCGCGTCGATCTGGGCAAGGTCGGCACCGGCGTTGCGGTGCGCGCCGGCACGCCGCTGCCCGACGTCAGAAATGCCGATGTCCTGCGCGCCAACATGCTGGCCGCAACCCAGATCGCCTGCCCGGACCCGGCGGTGGCGACCGCCGGCAAGGTGGTCATGAATCTCATCGCACGCCTGGGTATCGCCGGGCAGG
>CAYIRZ010000484.1:0-1816 GCA_964365845.1 uncultured Streptomycetaceae bacterium | reverse complement strand
GCCGACAGTCTGAATCGAACAGACGACCTACCGCTTACAAGGCGGTTGCTCTACCAACTGAGCTATGCCGGCATAGCCGCTTATTATACCTGTCGCCGCTGCCCGCCCGCCTGCTTATCGAGAAAAAAGTGAACCGGACGCCCCTATAATGGCGTGTTGTCAATTCGAGAAAACAGGTCGGGGGAAACATGACAGAACAACGCCGCCCGGTGGGCGTGATCGGTACCGGCCTGATGGGAACGGCCTGCGCCAGACGCCTGCTCGCCGCAGGCCATGAGGTAGTCGGCCATGATGTCGATGCGCAGAAGCTCGGGAAATTCAGGGAAACGGGGGCAGACGGCGTACGCTCGCTCGCCGAACTCATGCAGGCGTGTCGCCGGATTGTGCTCGCGGTGTTCAACACGGATCAGGTTGAAGACATCGTCGAAGGGCCGCAGGGTCTGATTCAGACGCTCGCGCCGGACGCTGCGCCGCCTGTCGTGGTATGCATCAGCACCTGCGATCCCGACCGCATCGCGGCGCTCGCAACGCGCATCCCGGCCGAGCGTTTGCGTTTCGTCGAGGCGCCGATTTCCGGCACCAGCGCGCAAACGGCGCGCGGCGAAGGGCTGGGGCTGATCGGCGGCGATCCCGTCGCGGTGGAAGATGCGCGTGCGGTGCTCGACGCCATCTGTCCGCGCCGGCATTATCTCGGTGCCGCGGGAAACGGCGGCCGGGCCAAACTCGCGATCAACCTCATCCTCGGCGTCAACCGCGCGGCGCTTGCCGAGGGGCTGGTGTTCGCCGAGCGCATGGGGCTGGCTCCGGCTAACTTTCTTGCGGTCGCGCGCGATTCGGCCGCCTACTCCCAGATCATGGACATCAAGGGCGGCAAGATGCTGGCGGGCGATTTTTCACCCCACGGCACCATCACTCAAACGCTCAAGGATTTCCGGCTGATGCTGGAGCAAGCCGCGCGCCAGGGGCAGCAATTGCCGCTCGCACAGACCTATGCCGATCTGGTCCAGGGCTGCGTCGCGCATGACGAAAGCGATCTGGACAACAGTGCCGTGATTCAGGAAATCCGGCGCCGCCGGACTGCTTGATCCGGCCGCGACCCTGGCCACGCGCGCGAGGGCTTACTTGACGACTTGCAGCTTGGGTCTGCCGCCGGCGGCGGGCGGAGTGGCGGGGGAGGGGGAGGGCTGATCGACCGTGGGCACGGCAGTATCCGTGGACTCGAGTTCTGGCGGAAAGAACATGCCCTGGCCATTCTCGCGCGCGAAGACGCCGACGACGGCCTCGATGGGAATGGTGCATTCGCGCGACACACCCTTGAAGCGTGCCGCAAAGCGGATGCTGTCGTTGCCGATGGTCAGCCGGTAAGCGGCGTCGTTACTCAGGTTGAGCAGGATCTGCCCGTTCTTCACGTACTCCATCGGCACGCGCGTATTGTCATCGACCTTGACCGAGAGATAAGGCGTGAAACTATTGTCCGAACACCATTCATGGATGGCACGGATCAGATAGGGTTTTGTCGAACGCTCAGCCATTGTAAAACCTCTACTTTCGCATTACCTTTTCGGAAGCAGTCAGCGCATCGATAAAGGCCGGGCGGCTGAACAGCCGTTCGGCATACTTCATCAGCGGCGCACATTGCTTCGGCAACTGGATATTATAGTGGTCGAGCCGCCACAGCAACGGCGCAATCGCCACATCCAGCATCGAAAACTCCTCGCCCAGCATGAATTTCTGCTTGGCAAACACCGGGGCAATCTGGGTCAGACTATCACGAATCGCGGCGCGCCCTTTATCTGCTTGTTTTTGCGTGCCTTTT
>CAYIRZ010000483.1:0-1819 GCA_964365845.1 uncultured Streptomycetaceae bacterium | reverse complement strand
TTCATCTGGGTGCCGTTCATTCTGGTTTCGACCATTGCGGCGTGGTTCGGCATGAACGACATCGCCAGCGCGAAGGCGTCGTTTTCAGAGCAGGCGGTGATTTTCAAGCGCAAGCACAACTGGCTGATGTGCTGGCTCTACCTCGGGACCTTCGGTTCCTTCATCGGCTACTCGGCGGGTTTTCCGCTGCTCATCAAATCGCAGTTTCCAGAAGTGAACGCGCTGGCCTTCGCGTTTCTCGGCCCGCTGGTCGGCGCGGTGATCCGGCCTTTCGGCGGCTGGCTTTCCGACAAGCTGGGCGGCGCGCCGGTCACATTCTGGAACTTCATCGCGATGGCGATTGCGGTGGTGGGCGTGCTGTATTTCCTGCCGAAAGGAACGGCAGGAGCCCTGGCCCTGCCGTGGGGGCCCGCCGGCGGCAACTTCTACGGTTTTCTCGCCATGTTCATGCTGTTGTTCCTGACCACCGGCATCGGCAACGGCTCGACTTTCCGCATGATCCCGGTCATTTTCATGACGGAGCGCTTGCGCGACGCCGAGGGCAAGGGGCCGGAGGCGAAAGAGCAGGCGATCAAGGACGCCAACAAGGAAGCCGCGGCGGTGCTGGGCTTTTCATCCGCGATCGGCGCCTATGGCGGCTTCTTCATTCCCAAGAGTTACGGCACGTCCATTGCGATCACCGGCGGGCCCGAGGGCGCGCTCTATCTGTTCATCGTGTTCTACGCCACCTGCATCGCGATGACGTGGTGGTACTACGCCCGCAGGCAGGCGGAGATGCCATGCTGACGGCAAAAGCTCGGGGAATGCGCGAATAGCGACGGATTTGACATAAATCAAAGCAAACAAGCTGGTGATGCTTGAAACTTAAACAATGAGTACGTGCGAAAGGTCGTCAACATGATCAATCGAGGCTTTGCGATTCGTAAGAGCGTTGTCGGATTTCTCGTCGTTGCGGGGTGGCTGATCGGGTCCCAACTGGCATCCGCTCAGGAATCCGGCAAGCAGATTTTTCAACAGTCGTGTGCGGCCTGCCATAGTGTCGGCGGGGGGCGGCTTGTCGGTCCTGATCTCAAGGGAGTGAACGACAAACGTCCCGAGGATTGGCTGCTCAAGTTCATCAAGTCCTCGGAAAAGCTCGTGAAGTCGGGTGACAAGACCGCCCTGGCTCTGCTTGATGAATACAAGATGCCCATGCCGGATCAGGCCTTGTCGGATGACCAAATCAAGAAGGTATTGGCCCACATCAAGGAAACCGGAGGCAGTCCTGCGGCGGGCAAGGAAACCGCAACCGCATCAGCGCCGGCAGCGAAGGAGTCTGCGGCGGAGGGGACTCCAGCTGAAATCCTGCTGGGAGGGGATCTGTTTGAGGGTAAGGTTCGTTTCGCCAACGGGGGTCCGTCCTGCAATGCATGCCATCACGTAACGAGTGATGCTCTCCTTGGCGGAGGAGTCCTGGCCAGCGAACTGACCCTGGTGTTCTCGCGCATGGGCAAACAGGGAGTCAGCGCCATTTTGGGAAATACTCCTTTCCCGGTGATGCAGGCCGCTTATGCAGGAAAGGAGTTCTCGAACAAGGAAATCAATGCGCTGGTCGGATTCCTGCAGCACGTCGACAAGGAACATGCGCGTCAGATGCCCAAAGAGTGGGGGTGGAGGATGTTCAGCGCGGGCGTTGGAGGCGTGGTCGTGCTGCTGGGAATCTTCTCGCTCGCCGGACGGGGCCGAAAGAAGCGGGCCGTGAATCAGGATATTTACGACCGGCAGATCAAATCAGAGTAATCGTTCGAGTCACCACTGCTGTCACAGAAAAATCGCTGTA
>CAYIRZ010000482.1:0-1834 GCA_964365845.1 uncultured Streptomycetaceae bacterium | reverse complement strand
GCCTCAAGCGTTAATCCATCAGTCACTGATGGAGTCAAACGATGGCGCGATTCAAAGTAGTGGACATGAGCCCGCGGTTCTTGCCAGTGGTGCTGGAGCAGCAACTGGCGCCTGGCACCTTCGAGTATGCGCTGCACACACTGATTGATTCTGAGTTTGATCTATCGGCACTGGAGGCCAAGTTCAAGAACGATGAGACCGGTGCGCCGGCCTATGATCCATCTGTGCTGCTCAAGATCGTGCTGCTGGCGTACCGCAGAGCGGGCTTCACACCAAACTCGAATCAAGGCGCTCAAAGCCGAGGCGAAGTCGATCCGGGAGTTTCTCCAAGCCAATGCCAAGAGGCAGTCAGGCAAGGGGGTTGCCCGGGCCGCTTTGGCGTATAATTACCAAAGAAAGGATGTGCATGAACTCAATCTGGCGTTTTTATACCGGGCAGGATCGGCGATGGAGGTGGCAGTGCCTGTCTACGGACAAGTCTGTTATTTTGGAATCGAGCGCGGCTTACAAAGAGTACGAAGGCTGCATGGCCAACGCGCGTGAACAGGGTTATGTCTTCGTGCCTTCGCAGGCAAGGATGCTTCGTCCCAACTCGCGTGCTGAAATCAAGCCCGGTAAATAAGCACAATCGGGGCGGGCGTGCGCAAGCACCCCCGCCTCTGATCCCGCCAGCCAGCCACTGCGTCCTGCAGCGGCATGTAAAAACTAAGTTAAAACAATAGCTTAGGTAGTTGATCCAAGAAGGGCGATGGGCTCGCAGTCCGGGTAATTGCAGGGGAAACAGGGTGCCGTGAAGGGCGCATTTCCCCACCTCTCCCCCTGTTCCCGCCAGCGACGTGAAGCGCCTGCCCGCCCAGCAGCCAATTTCTCCTTCACTCCGGCACCAGCCAATCCACTTTCACGCCGCCCGCGCCCTCGACCGACAGTGCCTGCCACAGCCATGCCAGCAGCGGCCGCGCCTCGTCCTCGAACTGCCACGGCGGATTGATCACCATCATGCCGCAGCCGGGCACGGTGAGCGTCCAGTCCTCGCGCTGCACCGTGAGTTCCAGCTTGAGGATCTTGCGGATGCCGGTTTTTTCCAGGTTACGCTCGAAGTTGCGCATGTCGCCCGGATCCATCAGCGGATACCACACCGCGTACATGCCCGTTGCCCAGCGCTCATGCGCTTCGGCGAGCGCCGTGACGATGCGCGCAAACTCCCGCGAGCGGTCGAACGAAGAATCGATCAGCACCAGTCCGCGCCGCTCCATGGGCGGCAAATGCGCTTTCAGTCCCTGGTAGCCGTCGAGCAGTTCGACCGCCACCCGCCGCTCGTTCTCGAACAATATTTTCAGTTCGGCGAAGTCGGCCTTGTTGAGTTCGGTCAGCACCATGCGGTCTTCGGGGCGCATCAGGCGTTTCGCGATCAGCGGCGAGCCGGGATAGAAGCGCAGCTTGTGGTTCGGGTTCTCCGTTTTCACCACATCCAGGTACGGCGCGAGCGCCGCGGGAACATCCTTGCGTCCCCACAGCCGGCCGATGCCGTTCTCGTACTCGCGTACTTTTTGCGCCCACGGATGCGAGAGATCGTAGCGCCCGATGCCGGCGTGCGTGTCGAGATAGAAGTAGGGCTTGTCCTTCTTGCCGAGCGCGACCAGCAGCTGCGCCAGCAGCGCGTGCTTGAAGACGTCCGTGAAGCTGCCGGCGTGGAACAGGTGTCTATAGGAGAGCATATTTGAGAGTGGCTGACTATTCTTGTGTGGCGATGATTTAAACCACCCCGTCCGCTCTGCGTCCACCCCTCCTTGGGAAGGAGGGGATGACCACCCCGTCCGCTGCGCGTCCACCCCTC
>CAYIRZ010000481.1:0-1842 GCA_964365845.1 uncultured Streptomycetaceae bacterium | reverse complement strand
ATATTGCGCGAAGCCGGCTACGGCGATGCCGAGATCGACGCGATGATCGCGAGCCATGTGACGCGGGTGCCTTAGAGCGCGCAACCAAATGAATTTCCCTCTCCCCCGATCACGGGGGCGAGGGCTAGGGTGAGGGGGCAGACAACTGTCATTTTGTTGCGCGCTCTTAGAGTCCGTTTCTCAACGTCAACGATTAACCAGCGATCTGCCTAGAGAGGAAAATATGAAACCGTTCACTACCATCGCCGCTGTCATTTTCGTGCTGATTGCGTTGGCGCATATTCTGAGAATGTTTTTGGGCTGGGAGGTTACGGTGAACGGGATCGCCGTACCGAAGTGGGCGAGCATAGCGGGCCTGGTGATTGCGGCAGGGCTCGCGGTGATGCTCCTGCGAGAAGCGCGCAAGTAATCTGAGCCTGTCTCTCAACGCTCCTCGGTATTTTTTGGAATTCCGTGGAAACCATCCAGTTTCAGTTGAAGGACGAGTCGGTCAGGCTCTGCGACTTGCTCAAGCTGACGGGCATTGCCGACAGCGGCGGGCAGGGCAAGCACCTGGTCGCCGCAGGCGAAGTGACTGTGGACGGTCAGCCGGAAAGCCGCAAGACCGCGAAGATACGCGCCGGGCAGACGGTCGAATGCCGCGGCGTGAAACTCGTCGTGCTGGCAAAGTGACATACACCAGGGAAGCTCTGATCAAGTATAGTTTTGTCATTCCCGCGAAGGCGGGAATCTAGATTACTCGGAAACTTACCGGGTCTCCGCCTTCGCGGGGATGACTTAATCAGAGGTTCCCCAGGAGCAGAAATGGAATCCCGCATCGCAGAGATTGAAGCCAAGCTCAGCTTTTCCGAAGACCTGCTGGATGAGCTGAACCGCACCGTGGTCCGCCAGCAGCAACAGATGGACCAACTACAGCAGGAACTGCGCGCCCTGCGCCAGCAGGTGCAGGCCGGCAATGCAGCGGAGTCCTATGGTCCGCACGACGAGACGCCACCGCATTATTAGAGCACTTATCAAAAAGACCAAGATCGGCGGCTAAATTTTTAGTTTTGTTACGCGCCCCAAAGGAGAAAGCAGGCAACATGAACCACGCTGACAAGAACCGGACGGGCGAACTCGCGCGCAATGTCGCGGTGGCCCTGCGCTTCAAGAAGTCGCAGGGCACGCCGGAGATGCCGCAGGTCGAGAAGGAAGTGATGGCATCCAACTACGACCGGGCGCGCGGCGGCAATCTGCATCTCGCAGCCAACGCCCGCGACACGGACATGACGCATCCCGGCCTGTATCTGCGCAAGGCGCTGCCCGACCGCGTGGACGTCATCGAACGGGTCATCGCCGATGGCGACCGGGTCGGCCTGCTGTTCCGCGTCACCGCCACGCACACCGGCGGTTTCTTCGGCGTGCCGCCATCGGGAAAGCGGATCGACGTCTACGAAGTCGCGTTTCTGCGCATCGTGAACGGCCAGCTGGTCGAAGGCTGGTTCATGATGGATGAAGCCGAGCTGCTGCGGCAGATGGGCGCGAAACTTCCCGCGCGCCAGGACGAACGCATCATCGCGCCGCCGTTGCCGGACCAGGGCGAAGAGGTCGATGCCGTCATCAGGCGGCTCGAAGCCCATGCGCCGCTCACACCGCGGGACCGCAACAAGATCCTCGCGGCGGCTTCGCGGTCCACGCGCACCAGGGAAGGCCGTGCCGCCGGTTATCGCCATCTGCGTTTCGGCTTCCAGCACCTGCGCGACTACTGCAAGGCGAAAGGCGGCACATTCGATCTCGACGCCGCGATTCCGGACCGGCATGACAGGATAGAAGTGCTGATGGCCGAAGGCGATGAAGTCTGGA
>CAYIRZ010000480.1:0-1848 GCA_964365845.1 uncultured Streptomycetaceae bacterium | reverse complement strand
CCCAATAGGGGCACGAAATCCTTGCGCATCTTGCGCGCATCGCCGATGCGCTGGGTAACGCCGAGCGTATCGAGAAACTCGAGGATTTCGATGGCGAGGGTTCTGCCGGTGCCGGTGGCGTCGCGGTACTGCGCCGCGGTAAACAGGCCGTTGGGGCTGGATTGCGCCGTGGCCTGCGCAATCGCGGCGAGCGTGGCGAGCGTGGCGCGCGGATAGAAGCGGTCGGCGGTGACTTTCATCACTTCGCCGCCTTTGGCTTTGCGGTGCAGAAAATCCTTGACGATCGCGTCCTTCAGCTTGAGCTGCGCGGCGAGGTCACGCATGATGGGCGGTGCAAACCCGCCTGCATCGAGCACCGGGCGCAGGGTCTGCCACAATTTTTCATCGGCGGTGTTGGCGGTCAGGTTGTGGCCGGGCAGATGCGCGGTCGAGCCGCCGACTTCGATGCGGCGCGCATCGGCGAGTTCGCGCAGCAGCGACGAAAATGTATCGGGCGCGAGGCACGGCGCCACCGCCTGGCGCAGCATATCGATGTCCTGGCCGGTGGCCTGCGGCTGCGCCCGGTGAAATTCCGCAAGGCTTGTGACGATGCCTTCGCGCATGGCGATGTGACGCGCGCGCGCAATGCCGATGCGGTGCTCTTTGCCGAGTTGCACGAGGTCCGCCTGGGCATAGAGCGCGGCGGCGCGCCCGGCCGTGATATTGAATGTTTTCTCGAAGCGCGCGAGGTCAATGCCGCTGTCGGACAGCCTGCTGAGTTCAGCAAGCGTTGTTTCCGGCGTCGGCTGCTCGAGCGCGCCCAGCTCAGCCAGGCGCAAGCTGCTGTTGCGGCGGGTCGCCGGTGCGAACGGATCCAACACCCTGCCGCCGCCCAGTGTGCGGTTTGCCGACTGGTCGCGCAGAATGAAGCGGTCGCCATGCAGGGCGCCTACCGGTTGGTCGAGCACCAGTTGCGCCAGCACCGGGCTGCCGGGTGCAATCACTTCCCCGCGCCGGATCGCAACCCGCGCCGTCACGTCGGCCGTCGCCAGATGCAGATGCACCGGCGTCCAGTGCTTGAGCGGCTTTGCTTCCGCTGCAATGATGCTGATACGCACGTCGATGCGTTGCGTCGGACCGTGGATCGCTTCGTCCAGCACCCAGTCGCCGCGGCTGACCGATTCGAGATCGGCGCCGGTCAGGTTCAGCGCGCAGCGTTGGCCTGCTGCCGCCTGCGCCGCCGGTTTGCCCTGAATCTGGATGCCGCGCACGCGCACTGCCGTGCCCGCCGGCGAAACCACCAGCTTGTCGCCGGGTTTCACGACGCCGTTGAACACGGTGCCGGTGACCACCGTGCCGCTGCCGGCGATGGTGAAGGCGCGATCGATGGCCAGTCTGAAGTGCTGTCCGGTGGACTGCCGCGCCGCTTGCGCCATGGCTTCGCGCGTGAGCAGTTCGCGCAATTCCGCGATCCCCGCGCCGCTTACCGCCGATATCTGCAGTACTGGCGCGGCAGCAAGCCGGGTTGAAGCAAGCAGGGTTTTGACGTTATCGGCGACCTGCTGCGCACGCGCCTCATCGACGCGGTCGGTTTTCGTGATCACGGCGGCACCGCGCGCAACGCCCAGCAGATCGAGGATGTTGAGGTGTTCGATGGTCTGCGGCATCACGCCATCGTCGGCCGCCACCACCAGCAGCGCGAAATCGATGCCGCAGACGCCGGCAAGCATGTTGCGGATGAAGCGTTCGTGCCCGGGAACGTCGACGAAGCCGATCAACTGGCCATCGGGCAGCGGCAGATAGGCGAAACCCAGGTCGATCGAAATGCCGCGCGCCTTCTCCTCCGGCAGGCGATCGGTGTCGACGCCG
>CAYIRZ010000479.1:0-1849 GCA_964365845.1 uncultured Streptomycetaceae bacterium | reverse complement strand
TCTTTTCGCCTCGTTCTTTAGTTTTTTCATTTTAGGAGTTTGTCGGACTTGGGTCCGACAAACTCCTAGAATTCCAGCTTGTCACCGGGATTGATCGCGTGCACCTTGGTCGAGGTGCTGCCGAGCGCCTCGATGTATTCCTTGGGCGTGCCGCGCAGGAACGGATTGGTCCCGTAATGCATCGGGATCGCATGCTTGGGCTTTAGCCACTCCTTGGTGGCATACGCCGCATCCCTGGGGCTCAGCACGAAGTGCCCGCCGATCGGAATCATCACCAGGTCCGGCTTGTAGTAGTCGGCGATCAGCTTCATGTCGCTGAACAGGCCGGTGTCGCCCATGTGGTAGATCTTGAAGCCGTTTTCCAGCTCGATGATAAAGCCGACCGGTTCGCCGCCAACCAGGGTCTCGGGCTTGCCCTGGGCATTCGGCCACAGCAGTTCCGAGCTGTGCTCGGCATGGGTCTGGGTGATCTTGACGCCGGGAAATGGAGTGATGGTGCCGCTCTTGTTCATGCGCGGCACCAGCTCGGCCGGCATCACGCCCAGCGTCAGCAGCGACTGGTTCATGCCGGCCGGCCCCCACATCGGGACCTTGTGCTTCTTCGCGAGATCGGGCGCATCGCCGAGGTGGTCGCCGTGCGCATGGGTGACCAGGATCAGGTCAATCTTGCCGAGCGCATCGAGATTGCTCTTGTAAGGCTCCGGCGCTTTCGGATTCTTGGTGACCCATGGATCAACCATGATCACTTTGCCGGCGGCAGTGGTGATGCGCATCGCGGCCTGGCCCAGCCACAGGATCTCGATTTTCCCGCTGGTCTGCGCGAACGAAACGCCCGCGGTCAGCAGCAGCGATACACCGGCCATCAATACCGACAGATTGCGATACCAGCTTTTCATGACTTCCCCTCCCAGGTAGTTAAGAGTACAGATCAAAAAGACCAAGACCAATGTAACCGCCGATGAACGCCGATATACGCCGATGAAAATCAAAAATACCGGACCACGAAGCACAAAGATGTTGCGTAATTTGATCTCGCGGTTGGTTCGATCAGCGTTTATCGGCGTTCATCGGCGGCTAATTTTTTAGATTTTGTTACGGGCTCTAAGGCTTAACAAACTTCAGCACAAACTCGTCATTCGGAATCTTCGGCTTGAACACCGAGGCATTGCGCGGATCGTCCGGATTGCGCAGGATTCCGGCTTCGGCAACCAGTTTGAAACCCGCGGCCTCCACCTCCTTGCGCACGGCGCTTTCCTCGATGCGGTGCAGGGTCTTGGTCTCGCTCACGCCGGTGCCGGGGCGCCCGGAATGATCGGCGACGATGTAAATACCGCCCGGCTTCAATGCGGTAAACACCGCCCGGTTCATTTTCATCCGGTCGGTGCCCAGCCAGACGGTGTCATGATAAACAAAGTTGAACGTCACGAGATCGAGGTTGCGCGCCTCCGGCGGCGCCGGATCCTCGAGTTCGCGCACCGCGTGGACCACGTTGCGCATCACCGGCTTTTTCAGCCGCTCGTCGAAGCGCCCCTTGACGAAGTTGTCGAGAATATAGCGATTATTCTGAGCATAAACAATGCCTTGCGGTCCCACCACGCGCGCCAGCAGCTCGGTGTTGTAGCCGCCGCCCGCGCCGAGGTCCAGCACCCGCATCCCCGGCCGCACGTCGTAGAACACCAGCAGTTTTTCCGGCTGGCGGCGCTGGTCGATCACCCGGTCCGCGTCGCTGCGGTCGCGGTCGTGCACGACCCAGAAATAGTACGACTCCGGCAGCGGTTTTTCGGACAGACTGGCGCAACCGCCCGCCAGCAGCATGGCCGCCAGCACGATCCAGCGCAATCCGCTCCCC
>CAYIRZ010000478.1:0-1850 GCA_964365845.1 uncultured Streptomycetaceae bacterium | reverse complement strand
ACTCGTTGACTGAAATCTTCGCTCAGGTTTCTTCTCTAGACAGCGGCGCACGATCCGGGATGGGTTGTCATATAATCAACAGCGTGCCGGAAACTCCCCTGCTATCACCCAGAAACATGCCATGCTGATCAAGTTCAAACTCAACGGCGACCCGGTCGAGGTCGAGCTGAAAACCGATGACCGCCTGCTCGTCGACGTGCTGCGGGAAGACCTGCGGATGACGGGAACCAAGCACGGCTGCGGCATCGGCGCATGCGGCACCTGCACGGTACTGATGGATGGCACTCCGATCGCCTCGTGCCTGCAGCTCGCCGCGCTATGCGAAGGCGCCGAAATCCGCACGGTCGAAGGCCTCGCAAGCGGCGACAGCCTGCACCCGGTGCAGCAGGCTTTCGTGAACAAGTCCGCCCTGCAATGCGGCATCTGCATTCCGGGCCACGTGATGGCGGCGTGCGCATTGCTCGAAAAGAATCCGCAGCCCTCCGACGCGGAAATCCGCAACAGCATCGACAGCGTCTATTGCCGGTGCACCGGCTACAGCCGCATCTTCGAAGCCTACAAGGAAGTCGTGGCACTCGCGCGCAAAGCGGCAAAGTCATGAAAAATCCAGGACAGCATTCGGCTTCCGGCCTGCTGGTCGTCGGCAAGGACGTTCAACGCACCGATGCGGTCTCCAAGGTCACCGGCTCAGCGCAGTACGTGGCCGATCTGCACCTGCCGGGGATGCTGCATGCCGCCGTGTTGCGCAGCCCGCATCCCAATGCGCGCATCGTTTCCATCGATGTCAGCGCTGCCGCCGCGCTGCCCGGCGTAAAGACCGTCATTACCGGCGCCGATACGGCCAGGCGCAAGTGGGGCGCGTTCCGCCCCGACCTGTACCCGCTCGCGATCGACAGGGTGCGCTATGTCGGCGATGAAGTTGCGGCGGTCGCGGCCACCGACCCCGAGACGGCGCGCGCGGCCGTGGATCGCATCGTTGTCCAGTACGAGGTGCTGCCCGCCGTGTTGTCGCTCGACGCCGCGCTGGCGCCGGGCGCGCCGCTGGTGCATGACGATGCGCCCGGCAATGTCGCGCACCATTTCAATTTCGAGCGCGGCGACGTCGACGCGGGATTCAAAGCGAGCGCTGTCATCGTCGAAGGCACCTGGGAATCCAGCCGCCAGTGGCACACCTCGCTCGAGACCATAGGCTGCGTGGCGCAATGGACCAGCGGCCGCGTGACCATGTGGTGCAACACGCAGACACCGTTCCTCGCGCGCGGCCGCTACGCGACCGCGCTCGGCGTGCCGGAAGGCCAGGTGCGCGTCGTTCAAACCGAAGTCGGCGGCGGTTTCGGCGGCAAATCCGGCGACGACAACGCGTCGGTCATCTGCGCCATCCTCGCGCGCAAAGCGGGGCGCCCGGTGAAACTCATCCACACCCGTGAAGAGGAATTCCTGGCAAGCCATCCGCGCATGCCGATGCGCTACTGGGTGCGTCTCGGCTTCTCCCGGGACGGCCACATCAAAGCCAAGGAAATCAAGATGTGGGCGGACAATGGCGCTTATACCGGCAAGTCGCAGGCGATCCTGGGTGCGGCAACGGTGCGCCACGACGCGCTGTACAAGTATCCCAATGCGCGCGCAAACTCCACGCTGGTCTACACCAACCTGGTCCCGACCGGCGCGTTCCGGGGCTTCGGCAACCCCTCTGCGGACTGGGCGGTGGAACAGGCCTGGGACCTTGCCGCGGAAAAACTCGGCATCGATGTGATGGACCTGTTGCGCATGAACGCGGTGGAACCGGGCGACGTTTCACCGCATAATCCCCAGATCACGAGCTGCGAACTCCGGCAGTGCATAGACCAGAC
>CAYIRZ010000477.1:0-1857 GCA_964365845.1 uncultured Streptomycetaceae bacterium | reverse complement strand
GGCTGCGAGGTGTTCATCGTCTACATGGGCGATGCGACCCACATCTGGGAGAAACGGGATCTGCTCACGCACCGGAACATCTGGAATCCGGAAACCGAAGAGGGCAGGAAGGGCGTCGAAACGCACATCAAGAAGCGCACGGTCGGGCGCGTCTGATCGATCAGTCTTCTCCCAACAGGGCGCGCGCGGTGCCCCCGCAGATCTGCGCTCTTTCCTCTGCCGTCAGTCCGGGAGTGGCGTCGAGCGCCGCGAGCGGATCCTCGTAACCCATGTTGAAGGGATTGTCCGTGCCGATCACGACGTGGTCGGCGCCGGCCATGTTGATCAGGTGCCGGGTGGAACGCGGATCGTGCGTGAGCGCATCGAAGTAGAAGCGCTTGAATAGATCGTAGGGCGAACTTTGGGTGGCCACGCTCGCCGCGGGCCGGTGCTGGTGGGCGCGCTCGAAGCGCCCGATCTGGTACGGCACGTAGCCCCCGCCGTGGGGAATCACGATGCGTAGTTTTTTCAGTTCATCCAGCGCGCCACTCGCCATGAGGTGCGCGGCCATCAGCGTCGAGTCCAGCGGATAGCCGACGGTATTGAAAAGCTCGTAGTCGTCCATGCCGCCCTTGGCGGAACAGGCATAAGGGTGCGTGAAGATGAAGCAGCCGAGTTGCTCGATGGTTTTCAGCACCGGGCGGAACCGGGGATGCGCCAGCTGCTCGCCCTCGATCGAGGTGCCCATTTCCACGGCCTTGAATTTATACTCCTTCACCACCCGTTCGAGCTCCGTGATCGCCGCGTCGGGATCCTGCATCGGCAACGTCGCCATGCCCCGCAGCCGCGCCGGATATTTCGCCACCATCTGCGCGATCCCGTCGTTGCTCAGGCGCGCCGCCGCCAGCCCCGCCTCCGGCTTCAGGCCGTAGAAATAAGTGGGGGGAGCTACCGACAGCGCGGAGATATCGATGCGCATGCGGTCCATCGCCGCGATCTTGGCGTCGACGTCGTGGAATTCGCGCTCCATTTCGCTCAATTTGCCGCGGCGCTCGAAATAGAGCTTGCCGTCACGCTCGGCGACTTTCATGCCGAAGCGCTGCGGGTCGCGTTGCATGGCGGCGATGATGGTTGGTGGAATGACGTGGCTATGCAGATCGATGTTGCTCATGAGGTCTGTCGCTGCTCCTAAGAAAACGGCATTGGACACATTTGACGCCCTATCGCCCCATTTCCTGCTTGTAGCGTTGCCGCGCCGCTTCTTCCTTGAGCGCGGCGTCGACTTCCCGCATGACACCGGCGACGTCGGCCGGCTTGTCGCTACGCTCGAAGCGCCCGGTCAGCTCGATCTCCGGGTGCAGCTTGCCGCCCTGGTAGAGCGACCATATCTCCATGCCGTAGTCGGTGGTCAGGAGCTCGGGCGCATAGCGGCCGAAGTAGGCGGCCAGGTTGGCGACATCCCGTTCGAGCATGCTGCAGGCATGGTTGTTGCCCGCGGCGTCAATGGCCTGGGGCAGGTCGATGATGACCGGCCCGTCGCTGCCGACGAGCACGTTGTATTCGGACAAATCGCCGTGGACGACCCCGGCGCAGAGCATGCGCACGACCTGCGTGATCAGTGTGCGGTGATAGTCGCGGGCCTGCTCTGCCGTGAGCGCCAGATCGCTGAGCCGCGGGGCGGCGTCGCCATTGTCATCGGTCACCAGTTCCATCAACAGCACGCCATCAAGGAAGTTATAGGGCCGCGGCACCCGCACACCGGCGGCGGCGAGACGGTACAAGGCGTCCACCTCGGCGCTTTGCCACGCCTCCTCCTGTGCTTTGCGTCCATACCGGGTGCCCTTCTCCATGGCGCGGGCGCGACGGCTGTTTTTCACC
>CAYIRZ010000476.1:0-1882 GCA_964365845.1 uncultured Streptomycetaceae bacterium | reverse complement strand
ATGAGAAACTCATTCCCAACTCGTGAATGGTGAATGGTGAATGGTGAATGGTGAGTCGCCCCCCCTCACCCCGACCCGGCCCCCTCGCTCGCAGCGCTGGCTCTCCCCCGTTGCCGGGGGAGAGGGAGTGTAGTTGATGTGTCGAATCACGAGCCACGAACCACGAGTCACTTCTTGCGGAGGATTATCATGATCAGGCGATTTCTAGCGATGGCGGTGATTGCCGCGACGGTATTGCTGTCCGGCTGTGGCTACAATACCCTGCAGTCGACCGATGAGCAGATCAAGGCGGGCTGGGCCGAAGTGCTCAACCAGTACCAGCGCCGCGCCGATCTGGTGCCCAACCTGGTGGAAACGGTGAAAGCTTTCGCGGCACAGGAGCAGCAGGTGCTGCTCGGCGTCACCAATGCCCGTGCCAGGGTCGGCAGCATCCAGGCCACCCCGGAACTTATCAACGATCCGCAAGCGTTCGCCAAATTTACGGCAGCGCAGGGCGAACTGACTTCGGCCCTGTCGCGCCTGCTGGTGGTCGCCGAGAATTACCCGCAGCTCAAATCCGACGCCAATTTTCGCGACCTGCAGGCGCAGCTCGAAGGCACGGAAAACCGCATCGCGGTGGCGCGCAACCGCTACATCAAGGCGGTCCAGGAGTACAACGTCACGGTGCGCTCCTTCCCCAGCAATCTGACGGCGATGGTATTCGGCTTCAAGGAAAAACCCCAGTTCGCGGTCGAGAACGAGAAGGAAATCAGCAAGGCGCCGAAAGTCGATTTCAGCAAACCGGCGGTCCCCGCGCCGCCGCCCGCCGCGCCGGCCCCGGCACGATCTCCCGGCGGGAGCGCGTCGGGCGAGTATCCGCTGCCAGGCCAGTAAGCGGCAATGAAGCTGCGCGCCTTGCCGCGCATCCTGCTTGCGGCGGCATTTTTGCTTGCAACCCAGTTTGTGGCGGGGGCAGAAGTTGCGGTGCCGCCGCTCAAGGCGCGCGTCACCGATCTCACCGGCACGCTCAGTGCCGAGCAGCGCGCCGTGCTGGAGCAGAAGCTCGCTGCATTCGAGAACAGCAAAGGCGCCCAGATTGCGGTATTGCTGGTTCTCACCACCCAGCCCGAGGCAATAGAGCAGTATTCGATCCGGGTCGCCGAGGCCTGGAAACTCGGCCGCAAGGGCGTTGACGACGGCGTGCTGTTTCTCGTCGCCAGGAATGACCGCAAGCTGCGGATCGAAGTGGGGCGCGGGCTCGAGGGCGCGATTCCAGACGTGATCGCCAAGCGCATCGGCAGCGACATTGTCTCGCCGTATTTCCGGCAGGGCGACTTCTACGGCGGCATCACCGCCGGCATCGAGCGCATCATCAAAACCATCGAGGGCGAACCGCTGCCCGCGCCTAAGGCGCAGCAAAAACCGGGTACCGCTTTCGAGGATATCGAGTTCATGCTCGTTTTCGGTTTTGTCCTGGTGTTCGTGATCGGCAGCATATTGCGCGCAATCCTGGGCCGCTTTGCCGGTTCTGGCGTTGTCGGTGCCGTTGCCGGCACGATTGCCTGGATGATCGGGGGTGTTCTGCTCGCCGGCGTCATCGTGGGCGTGATCGCCTTCATCCTGAGCTTGTTTGGCGGCGCGGCACGCGGCGGCGGCCGGTCTGCGGGCGGATGGGCCGCAGGCGGGTGGTCATCGGGAGGCGGCGGCTCAGGAGGCGGTTCGGGCGGTTTCGGCGGGGGTGGCGGCGGTTTCGGCGGCGGCGGGGCTTCCAGCAACTGGTAAAAGAGTCCCTAACCTAATGAAACGCGTGCTGCGCTGTCACGATTTTGGCACAGGACGCGAAGCTTTCCGCAGCCAATATCGCGAATATTGGCAAGGGGAGCGACAATGTCATGGGCCAAAA
>CAYIRZ010000475.1:0-1886 GCA_964365845.1 uncultured Streptomycetaceae bacterium | reverse complement strand
AACTCGTGCCAGCCCAAAGGGTTGCGGCCAAAACCGGCGCTGACTTTGTCGGCCGGCTTGACCATATTCGCGATATGCTCTGCGCCGTCCTTCGCGTCAGCACCAATTTTGACTCGCAACGCACACGTGTTTCATTAGGTTACGGGCTCTAAATAGCGGCAGGAATGCCCGTTTGTTCACCGCATTGAACAGGCGGCCGGCATTCATAATCTCTGCTCAACATCGGGAGTAGTACGTGAGCGGAGACAGCGATCTGGAACGAACCGAATCTGCAACGCCCAGGCGCCTGGAAAAGGCGCGGGAAGAGGGGCAGATTGCGCGTTCGCAGGAACTCTCCACGTTTATCGTCCTGTTTGCCGGCGCCGGCGGGCTGTGGTTCATGGGAGCTGGCCTGCTGGAGCGGTTGTCCAGCGTGATGAAGCGAGCCTTGCAATTCGGGAGCGGACAGAACGCCGATCCGCAATTCATGGTGCTGAGACTGAACGAGCTGGTGGGCGACGCGCTGCTCGGCATGTTGCCTTTGCTGTTGCTGCTGTCAGTCGCGGCGCTGGCGGCGCCGCTGCTTCTGAACGGATGGATATTCACTCCGCCAAAGTTCGATTTTCAACGCCTCAATCCGGCCAGCGGCCTGGGCAAGATATTTTCCTTATCCGGCCTGGCGGAGCTTGCCAAGGCGATGGCCAAGGCACTGGTGATCGGCGGCATCGCCGCATGGGTGACGTGGCATAACCGGGAGGCGCTGCTCTCGCTCGTCGGTTACAACGTCGAAGACGGATCCGCGGTCATGGCAGACCTGCTGGGATCAAGCATCCTGACGGTCGTCTGCGGCATGCTGGTGATCGCCGCGATCGACGTGCCGTATCAACTGTGGAACTACCATAGCCAACTCAGGATGACGCGCGAAGAAGTGCGTCAGGAAGCAAAAGAAACCGATGGCAATCCGCAGGTCAAGGCGCGCATTCGCAACATCCAGCGCGAAGCCGCCCGGCGCCGCATGATGGCCGAGGTTCCGAAGGCCGACGTGATCGTCACCAACCCGACCCACTACGCTGTCGCGTTACGTTATCACGGCGACACCATGCGCGCGCCCAAGGTCGTGGCCAAGGGCGCGCATCTGCTTGCGCAACGCATTCGCGAACTTGGAGAACAGCATCACGTGCCGGTGCTCGAATCGCCGCCGCTGGCTCGTGCGCTTTATCATCATACCGAGCTCGGGGACGAAATTCCCGAGACACTGTACACCACCGTAGCCGAGCTTCTGGCTTACGTGTTTCAGTTGCGGCGTTACCGCGAGGTTGGCGGAGTCATGCCGGCCGCGCCGGAGCGCTTGCCGGTTCCCGAAAATCTTGATCCTGAGGCTAGCGTTAAATGAACCAGACCATCGGCTTACCGGCAGTGATCGGCGGCAAAGCCAACTGGCGCGGGCTGGCAGGCCCGGTGCTGATCATCATGATCCTGGCGATGATGATTCTGCCGTTGCCGCCATTCCTGCTCGACGTGCTCTTTACTTTCAATATCGCGCTGGCCGTGATGGTGCTTCTGGTCAGTCTCTACTCGATGAAACCGCTGGATTTTGCCGCGTTCCCGACCGTATTGCTGGTCACCACGCTGTTGCGCCTGTCGCTCAACGTGGCTTCGACGCGGATAGTGCTTCTGGAAGGGCATACCGGTGCCGATGCCGCCGGCAAGGTGATCGAGGCGTTCGGGCATTTCGTGGTGGGCGGTAACTACGCCGTGGGGATGGTGGTATTCGTAATTCTGGTCGTGATTAACTTTGTGGTGGTTACCAAAGGCGCGGGACGTATCGCCGAAGTCAGCGCGCGTTTCACCCTGGACGCGATGCCCGGCAAGCAGATGGCGATCGACGCCGACCTCAACGCCGGCCT
>CAYIRZ010000474.1:0-1897 GCA_964365845.1 uncultured Streptomycetaceae bacterium | reverse complement strand
CAACGCACACGTGTTTCATTATGTTAGGGACTCTTAACCACAGGGAACACTTCATGACCCAGCGCCTCAAGGGTATCAGCGACGAAGAAGCGACGGGGATCGTCAAGCAGATTTTCGACACCTCCAATCAGTTGCTGGGCCGGACCGCGAACCTGGTGCGTATCCTGGCCCACAGTCCGTACCTCGCGCGCTGGTTTTTGCCGCTGGTCGCGGCGGTGCGTCAACCCAAAGCCGGCGCGGTTTCCGATGTGCGGCTGCGCAATCTCGCGGTATTGAAGACATCGACTATCAACGGCTGCCGATACTGAACGGAACACAATTGGGTGCTTGGTCAAGCACTGGGACTGACGGAAACCGAGTTCGACGCGCTGCAGGGCGAGGACTATCGCGCCAGCCCGTTGTTCGACGAACGGGAAAAAGCCGTGCTCGCCTGGTCGGAGGCGATGACGCTGAACACGGCCAAGCGCGACAAGGCAGTATGGGACGAACTGCGCCGGCTGTTCAGCGATGCCGAAATCGTCGAGATTTCCATGGCCTGCGCCATGTTCAACATGATCAACCGGCTCAATGACTCATTCTGCACTGAGCTCGAATCCGAGGAATACAACCGCAGGCAGCATGGCGCGGTGGGCGTGACGGCCGGCGCCCTCGAAGACTATGCCTGCCGCATCTGCGCCGCTGCAACTGCGTCACCGAAAACGAATGGAGCCACCGATGAGCGCCGATAAGGATTCTATGGAACCTCTGATTTCGTCATCCCCGCGAAGGCGGGGATCCAGTAAACTGTTCTATAAAAGGATTACATGATGCGCCCCCGCATATACATCACCCAGCCCGTGGCGCAAAGCGCTATCGCGCGCCTGCAAAAAGTCGCGGACGTGGAATGGAACACCGATCCGGTGCACATCATGACCAAGGACGAGCTGATCGCCGCGGCGAAGGAATGCGACATCCTGTTCTGCCTGCTACACGATCACGTTCCCCGCGAGGTCATCGAGGCCAATCCCAAGCTCAAGGCGGTGGCGTCGATGACCATCACGCCTGCCGACATCGACATCGCCGCCGCCACTGCGCGCAAGATCCCGGTGACGGTGATCCCAGCCATGCTGCTCGATGACGCGACCTCGGATATCGCCTGGGCGCTGCTATTGTCGGTCGTGCGCCGGGTCGCGGAAGGTGACCGCCTGATCCGCACCGGCGTCTTTCCGGGCTCGCAGTCCTCTTACCTCGAGGGCGGCACCGTCACCGGCAAGACGCTGGGCATCGTCGGCATGGGCGGCATCGGCCACGCGATGGCCTCGCGCGCCCGTGGGTTCAAAATGAAAACGCTTTACCACACCCGCACGCGCCGGCCGGAAAGCGAAGAAAAAGCGCTTGGCATGACCTGGGTGCCGTTCGACGAACTGCTGTCCAGGTCGGACATCGTGTCCATCAACCTCAAGCTCACGCCCGAGACCCGGCATCTGTTCAGCGACCGCGAATTCGGCCTGATGAAACCGACGGCGTACCTCGTCAATACCGCGCGCGGCCCTATCGTCGACGAACAGGCGCTGGTGCGCGCGCTCAAGGAGAAGCGCATCGCCGGCGCCGGCCTCGACGTCTACGAACACGAGCCGCATCCCGATCCCGCGCTCTTCACCATGTCCAACGTCGTGCTGACTCCGCACATGGGCAGCGCGATCAAGGAAGTGCGCGAAATCATGGCCAACGTCGTGGCCGACAACATCCTTGCGCTGCTGGAGGGCAAGCAGCCGCCCAACTGCTGGAACGCTGAGATTTACGCCGGACGTAGCGCGCGGCCGGGCGAACATAACACCGTTATATGAGCAGTATGCTGAATCAGCATTTGTAGGCCGGCGTCCGGCTGGCTTAGTATGAAGCAGGGTCAGGAACACTC
>CAYIRZ010000473.1:0-1899 GCA_964365845.1 uncultured Streptomycetaceae bacterium | reverse complement strand
TCCTAGGAGTTTGTCGGACTTGGGTTCGACAAACTCCTAAAATGAAAAGCACTAAAAAGGGTGAAGAACGCCATGCAAGTGCCGTTTGTTCCGGCCGGCACGGCGTTTCGACACGCAAAGCTTCTTTCTTAAGCAGCCTGTCGCCACCGTCTTCATCAGAAGCCCATCCGGTGTCGTTACGCACGACCTTAAACGGCTCAGGCTCGACAGGCTGCTAGAACGTGACTTTTCCCGCAGTATATTCCCGATTTAAGCATATTGAAATATGCTTATAGTGTAATATTCCTTGGTGGCCTTAAATAATATCCGTTTATTTACAATATGTTACACTACTTTCCGGGGCATGCCGCAGTTTCACCCGGCACCTTGCCCACCAGCAGCAGGAAACTCTCGAAGGGGCCCATATTGCCCATCGCCTCACCCATGGGACCGTCAAAGTGCAGGCGCTGGAAGAACATCGCCCTCATCGGGCCGTACTCGCCTTTGCCCATTTCGATCCAGCGCGGGGTATCCGCCCACATCAGATAATCGGCATCGGCATCGAGTTTCGACTCGGCCTTGCCACCGTAAACGCATACCGCCTTGCCGTCCCGCTCGGTCACGCGCAACTCAATGCGCGGGCTGCCGTCGCAATCGGCGCGGTAAATCTGCATCACTTTGTAACCGCGCCCTTTGTTGTTTTTGACCCAACCCGATTCGACCAGTTTCCCGGTCAGGACAGGATCAGCGTTCCAGGCTTTGCACATACCCTGCGCCCAATCGGACGCCATCATCACCGGCGCGGCCTGACTCGCCGCAGACACAAGCGCAACCACGATCCCGGCCAAAACCGCTTTTTTCATGACACCCCCCAGTTGAGTGGATCGAGAACCCGGCAATATCTCGCGATATTGCCGTCTTAAAACCAATCTCATAAATCATATTATATGAATATTATCGTTTAATAATGTTCTTGGCCGATCGATATGTCAATGGATGTCCCTTCGACAGACGATCTGAGACGCCGGCAGCGCGGTCAGATCCCTGCCTTCACGTCCTCATCGTTGAGCTGCCGACGGACTTTCGCGACGTCCCGCTTCGCCAGCGCAAACGGGAATGACAGGATGTCGGTCGGGCTGGAATCGCCGTAGGGACGGTTGCACGCCGACACGTTATCTTCCTTGCCGGGGCAACCCGAGGTTTGAAATGGCGTGCCGGAACTGATCAGCGCTTCGAGTTTCTCCTGCGGCACGCCGAAGCCGGTAACGCGACCGCCATCGTCGAATTCCATGTCGCGAAAGCTGCCGCCGGCATAGTCGATGATGTAACGCGCGAGCTGCACGCGCCGCCACTGGCCGCGGTCGACCGACGGCCAGTCCTCCATCAGCGAGCCACGCTCCGGGAAAAACGCGAACATGTGATTGTGCCCGCCCAGGTCGCGGATCTTCTGCGCGACTTCCAGGATCTCGCGCTCGGTTTCGCCCATGCCGCCAATCAGATGCGCGCCGAATCTCTCCGGCCCGAACACGTCGGCCGCCCACTCGATGGCGCGCCAGTAGTGCTCGTACTGGTGCGGGCTGTCCACGCCCTTGCCGCGAGTGCGCTCGAAAATTTCCGGCGTCACCGCGTCCAGCGCGAC
Source organism: uncultured Streptomycetaceae bacterium (assembly GCA_964365845.1). Classification (GTDB taxonomy): domain Bacteria; phylum Pseudomonadota; class Gammaproteobacteria; order Burkholderiales; family SG8-41; genus CAKKQX01. The sequence continues at coordinate 281 of CAYIRZ010000473.1, read as the reverse complement.
GGTGAAGATGTCGGCCCCCATGTCGCGCAGGCGAATAAGATCGTCCTTCTCCAGCGTCGTCGGATTGGACAGAATCGATACCGGCACCTGCGGCACTTCGCGCACCCACTTCTCCAGCAGCACGAAAGTATCGGCGTTGGAATTGGGATGGGTGATCATGGAAATGCACATGCGCTGGAACTGGCCCATGTCCGAGCCCGCCTTCACGCGTGCGATCACCTCATCGTAGCGCGCGGTCGGCCAGTCGACGCGGATGAAATTGCGGTCGGCGTAATCGCGCG
>CAYIRZ010000472.1:941-1934 GCA_964365845.1 uncultured Streptomycetaceae bacterium | reverse complement strand
GTCGCGTCCGCGTCGGGTGCGCCGGCCGAGCAGCGGGCCAGGATGTCGTCTATCTCCTGCGCATGCGGATAAGCGAGCATGACCGGTCCGGTCTGGGCACTCAGTGCGTCGATCTGCCGCACGCGGTCGTTTTCCTTGTCCGGCTGCGTGAACTCGTGTTTGCGGATGCGGTTGCTGTCGTAATCCGCCACCGAGGCCGCCGCCACCAGGCCGGTCTGCGTGTGCCCGCCCATGGTCAGGCGATAGACGTAGTAGCAGCGCGCCGGGTCGCGGGCGAGGATGCCTGCACTTAACATGAGACCCAGGTTTTCCGCAGCCTTGGCATAGACTTGAGGCGCGTAGGGATTAGTTCCCACCGGCAGGTCGATCTCCGGCTTGGAGATGTGCAGGAAGCTCCATGGCTTGCCGGCGGCCCGCGCGCGTGCTTCGTCGGTGGACACCACATCGTAGGGGGGGGCGATGACTTCGGCGGCGCGGCCGGAAGCCGGGCGCAGGCCGGCGAAAGGTCGGATCAGGTGCATGTCGGGTTCCTGTAATACGAGAAAGTTTTCTTTTTCAGGCCGCGGGTTTCGACCTCGATGCCTTGGATGACGAGGTTCATGCGCGTGGCCGCAAAGCAAAGGTGCGATTATAGCGGATGCGGGAGATGCGTCAGTCGGGCCGCCTGCCGTCCTGTTCGAAACGCGGCTGATGCCAGTCGAGGAAAATGGCCGCCATGCGCAGCGCAAAGACCGTGGCCATGGCGGCCAGGGCGACAGCGGTGACATCGAACATCCAGTGTTTGCCGGCAACGTAAACGACGGCGCCGGCGAGCGAGGCGGTGGCATAGATATCGCGCCGCAGGATCAGCGGCACCTCGGCGCACAGCATGTCGCGCAGCACGCCGCCGGCGGTGCCGGTGATCGCCGCCATCAACACCACGATAATGCCCGGCAGCGCCTGCTGCTCGGCGATCTGCGCGCCGCTCACCGTGAACAGCGCCAGCCCGAACGC
>CAYIRZ010000472.1:0-931 GCA_964365845.1 uncultured Streptomycetaceae bacterium | reverse complement strand
CGAACGCGTCGGCGATCAGCAGCGCCTTCAGCGGCGCGGTCCGGAAACGGCTATAGACCAGCGTGAACACTGCTGCCGCGATGATCACGACGAGATAGGTGACATTCTCGAACCAGAAAATCGGATGGCGCCCGAGCAGCACGTCGCGCAGCGTGCCGCCGCCGATGGCCGTGACCACTGCGACTACGATGACGCCGAACGGATCCATGCCTTTGCGCGCGGCGACCAGCGCGCCGCTGATCGCGAACACCGCGACGCCAAACAGTTCGAGCAGGTAGAACAGCATGACGTTGTTCTGAATGAGTGAGGCTACGTACTTTAGGCGATGGTCCGCGCTGTGGCAAACGAATGAATCGTAAATTGTTGTTTTTATTTATATTTTTAGGAAACTTCAGGTGAGCGTGAAGTAAAGGTGTGCGTACCCTTTGTTTGGTGATCGACGACCTCGATTCCAATCTTTTTGCACAGTCTCAACGTTGGAAATCACCGGCCTGTTCGCGGGTAGATTGATGGGTTAGGCCAGATAAGCGGCACAATGCTACGGTTATAGACCTGACCCCGTGCTACGCAGAAGAGTGCGGCAAGTACACGGCGGGCCTTCGACGAAGGCCATGAGGTCATGTGGCCGGGACTGCGATCGAGATGGATTGGGGTCCGGCTTCGTCGTGTTCGAGGCGCTCGGCAAGCACGCGCAACGCCAGAACCTCGGCTTTTGCCATTGCCTCGGCAGCAGTTAGGCCATAAGCAAGAACACCCGGCAATTCAGGTACTTCCGCGAGCCAGCGGCCATCTTCTTCGCGTTCGTGTTCGATCGTGAAATTCATGCGTCACCTCAAATAGTTGCGCCAATTCTACTCGGTTCTGTTCTTGCCACCCAACGAGTCTGTAGAAAAACTCTTTTCACACAGCAATACTACCGCCGCCGATTCCG
>CAYIRZ010000471.1:0-1954 GCA_964365845.1 uncultured Streptomycetaceae bacterium | reverse complement strand
AGATCGGACTGCCGTGGATAAGAAAAAGGCCGAAATCCTTGTATTTACTTGGATTTTCGGCCTTCTTCGGACTACTTAAAACATTGAAATGGTGGAGGCGGCGGGAATCGAACCCGCGTCCAGAAGCGCGCCACAAACAGTTCTACATACTTAGCCATGTTATTTAATTTTACCTGGCCAACGCCAACCGGCGGGCTGTGACCAGGCGAGTCACCTTGGATTTAACGCTGCATTAAGCGACCCAATGCAGCGCGATCCTCGTTAATGACTCTGCTGCTTATTGCTAAGCCCGGCGTTGAGGCCCACCGGTGCAGAGTTCAGCCGGTATTAAGCGGCTAAAGCGTAGTTTTCTTCGTTTGCGACTATAGTTTTCCAGTTGTATTTACGAGGTAGCTGGTCCTCGGTATGCCCTGCGTTGTATTGCAACCCCTGTCGAAACCGAGTCGCCCCCGTTATGCTGCCAGCCGGTAAACCATGCCGGGCTGCCAGCGCAAAGAGGTGTCGGAACACCAACATTATCTCATATCGGGCCTCAGGCCGGAAATTCAAGCCCGCCAGCAGCCTGTCGGACTTGGTCCCCATTCACCGGAACGAGTAGTGTTAACGGATCGCCGTTGATCGACGCTTCGGCGACAGGCGGCTTATCCCAGATGATCCAGCAGCTCCTGGGGGTGCCCGATGACTGCATCCGCGCCCCAGTCCGCGGGGGCGCTGCCGTTGAGATAACCGTATTTGACCGCGACCGTCTTCATGCCGGCGGCGCGTCCGGCCTCGATGTCGCGCTGATCGTCGCCGACGTAAACGCAGGCTTCGGGGACTATCGCAATCATGCGGCTCGCCGCCAGCAGCGGATCGGGATGCGGTTTGAGCTTGCCGGTGGTGTCGCCGCCGATCACGCAGGCAGCGCGGTGGCCGAGGTGCAGCAGGTCGAGCAGCGGTTTCGCGAAGCGTTCGGCTTTGTTGGTGACTATGCCCCATTTCAGACCGCGCATTTCAAGCGCGTCGACCAGCTCGGGCATGCCCGGGAAGAGTCGCGTGTGGCGGCACAGATTCTGTTCATAGAGGGCCAGAAATTCTTCGCGCATCGACGAGTAGTCCGGATGATCAGGCGCGATGCCGAAGCCCGCACCCAGCAGACCGCGCGCGCCCATGGATGTGACGGGCCGCGTGACCTCGATCGGCACCGGCGCAAGGTTCCGCGATTGGCGCATGAGGTTCAGCGCGTAACACAGGTCGGGCGCGGTATCGGCAAACGTGCCGTCGAGATCGAAGAGAACGGCTTTTATCATGTGGGTTAGCGGTTGGAGGGTAACCGTAAGCGGTAAGCCGTGAGCGGTAAGCGGGAGATTACGGATTACGTCGAGTTTTTCTGCTCACTGCTCACGGCTCACTGCTTACCGCTCACTTTCTGCACGGCAGTGAAGAATGTAATTGACATCGGTGTCGCTGCCCAGCGCGTAGATCCGGCTGAATGGATTGTAGGTCATACCGGTAATGCCGGCGACATTCAGTGCCGCGTTGCGGCACATGGTTGCCAGTTCCGAGGGCTTGATGAATTTCACGTAGTCGTGGGTGCCGCGCGGCAGCAGCTGCAGAAGATATTCGGCGCCGATGATCGCGAACAGATACGATTTCGGATTGCGGTTGAGGGTGGCGAAAAACACATGGCCGCCGGGCTTCACGAGTTCCGCGCAGGCTTTCACGGTCGCGGCCGGGTCGGGCACGTGTTCCAGCATTTCCATGCAGGTGACGATGTCGAAGCAGTGCGGGGCAGCGTGCGCCAGTTCTTCCGCCGCAATCATGCGGTAATCGACCTGCAGGCCCGATTCGAGCAGATGGAGCTGCGCAACCTTGAGCGGTTTTTCCGCAAGGTCGATTCCGGTCACCCGGGCGCCACGGTTGGCCATGCTTTCGGCGAGGATGCCGCCGCCGCAACCGACATCGAGCACGGTTT
>CAYIRZ010000470.1:0-1955 GCA_964365845.1 uncultured Streptomycetaceae bacterium | reverse complement strand
GGATGAGCTGCACGGCCGGGATGTTGGAGGCGAAGGACTGGCCCAGGTCGCCGGCGAAGGCGCCGCTGAGGAAGTTCCAGTACTGCTGCCACAGCGGTAGGTCGAGCCCGAGCGCGGCGGTGGCACGTGCGATTTCCGCCTGGTCGGCCTGCGGATTGATCAGGATGTCGACCGGATTGCCGACCGCGTAAACGCCGGCGAAAACCAGCAGCGACATCACGAACAGCGTGAGCAGGCTTTGCGCGAAGCGGCGGAGGATGAACATTGAAATCAGGGATGAGGGCGGAAGTGGTGCGCGAAGGTGAACTCGTCGGTGCGCGCGCTATAGGCAATCGTTTTTTTCATCGCCCAGGTGACGATCTGGTAGTGCAGCGGGATAAAGGCGACTTCGCGCGCGGCCAGCGCGCTGGCGCTGCGCGCCAGCGCTTCGCGCTTGCCGAGGTCCACCGTGCCGAGCGCTTGTGCTATGAGTTCATCGAGCCTGGGGTTGGCGTAGCCGCCCCAGTTCCACGCGCCGTATCCCTTTTCCGCGTCGGGAGTGCCTGCGAGCGAGCGCAGCGCGAGATCGGCGGCAAGCGAACCCCAGCCGAGCAGCGCCAGGCCGAATTCCCGCTTGCGCGCCTTGCCGAAATAGGCGGAGAGAGGCATGGCCTCGACCTTGGTGGCGATGCCGATGCGCGAGAACATCTGGGCCACTGCCTGCGCGACTTGTTCGTCGTTGACGTAGCGATTGTTGGGCGTGGCCAGCGTTACCGCAAAGCCGTCGGGATAGCCGGCTTCGGCCAGCAGCTTTTTCGCGCTTTGCGGATCGTAGGGTTCGGGTTTTACTTGCGGATCGTGTCCGAAGATGCTGGGCGAGACCACGTTGGCCGCGGGCAGGGCCAGGCCTTCCATCACGCGCTCGGCGATGGCCTTGCGATTGATCGCCCTGGACAGCGCGCGGCGCACGCGAACGTCTTTGAACGGGTTTTGTGCCAGCGCCGCGCCCGATTTGGAAAAAACGCCGGGAGGCCGGTCGCGATACTGATCGACATGCAGGAATATGGTGCGCCACGATACCGCCTGCTCCAGCCGAAACGCGGGGTCCTTGCGCAGCCGGGCGAGGTCCGCCGTGGGCACGTGTTCGATGGCGTCGAGCTGCCCGGACAGCAGCGCCGCCGTGCGCGCGGGATCGCTCGGCAGGATGTGCAGCGTGACCTTGGTCCAGGGCAGGCGACCGCCCCAGTAGTCGTCGTTGCGCGCGAGCTCGATGCGGTCGCCGCGGGAGAAACGCACCAGCTTGTAGGGCCCGGTGCCGATCGCCGCCTTGCCGGAATCGAAATCCTCCCCTGTCGCTTTCGCCGCCGCCTTCTTCGATAAAATCATCACCTCGCTCAGATCCTGGGGAAGGGCGCCGTAAGGTGCCGCGGTCTTGAGACGGATGGTGCGGCGATCGACGATTTCCTTGGCCACGATGGGGCGCACGTAGGTGATGTAGCCGCCGGGACTGCCGGTGATGGCGAGCGGCCGCTCCAGGGAAAATGCAACGTCCTCGGTGGTGAGTTCGCTCCCGTCGTGAAACTTGATGCCTTTGCGCAAGGTGAATTCCCAGGTCAGCGGATCGGGCGTGCGCCACGAAGCGAGCCCCGGAACCGGCCGCCCGCGTTCGTCGACATGGACCAGGGAATCGAATACGTGTTTTTGCGCGGTCAGGTTGGGCTGCGCGGCGACGAAATGGGGATCGAAAGTCGTGACATCCGCGCTCAGCCCGATGTGCAGTTCCGCCGCATGCGCGGTGAGGGCCGCTGCGCCAGCGAGTGCGCAGACGAACTTCAAAAAAGCGAACAGGCGGGGTTTTCCGGGATACATGAATCCTGATTTCCTGGCTTGCGACGCTCGAACCATTCCGGTTCCATTATCTGAGCCTGTCTCAATAATATCCACGTGTGCGACGGGGCAATGTGGGATGCAGTTCT
>CAYIRZ010000469.1:0-1970 GCA_964365845.1 uncultured Streptomycetaceae bacterium | reverse complement strand
TGGGTTGTTGATCTTTTTTTGGGTCGCTGCGCTGCCATGCCGCGAGCAGCGCGCGAGCCGCGAATTCCACCGCCATCTCGCGCTTGTAAGCGGCGGAGCCGCGCACGTCAGGCATCGGCGCGGCAGCCGCGCGCACGGGCTGCACCGCTTCGCGCACCATCGCTTCGGTTGGGCGTTGCCCGATGAACTGCTGCAGATCGAGGATGATGGGTTTCCAGCTGACCGAGCCCACGACCACGCGGGCGCGGGTGCACAGGCCGTTCGCGTCGACGCTCACAGCGGCGGCGGTATTCACCGTGGGGATTTCCAGCACGCCGCGCGCCATGTATTTGTAGAAGCTCGAGCCGGTGCGCGCCGGCAGCGGATCGACTTCGATGCCGGTCACCATCTCGTCCTTGGCAAAGCGGTTCTTGAACGCCTCTTCCAGCGTGAGGGTGCGCCGCCCCTTGGGGCCGGCCACCGTCACCCGCGCATCGAGCGCGAGCAGCGCCACCGGCAGGTCGAAGCCGCCGATGAGCGGAGCTACGCTGCCGCCCACTGTGATCATGCGGCGCAGGCGCGCGTGGCCCACCGCTTCCAGCGCTTCGTCGATCGCTTGCCAGCTCTGACGCACGCGCATATCGCGCATATCGTCGTAGAGGCGCTGCTGGTGCACCGCCGCGCCGGCGCGCAGCACGCCGCGATCGTCGATCGACATCTGGTTGAGCTCGGGAATGCGCCCGATGGCAATCAGGCGTCTGGCGAATGGGTGGCCGGTACGCTCGCGGCGCAGCGCGTGCGACGTTCCACCCGCGACGATAGCCGCATCGCCGGCGGCGAACAGCGTAACCGCCTCTTCGATGCTGCCGGGGAAGACCAGTTCGGTTGCGGTGGCGCGCCCCCCGGAAGGCTTGCCGGCGGCGAGCCGCGTCCACGTCGCGCCTTTGGGGGCCGCCGCCGGCGCGGTTTTTTCGCCGGCATAGCGTTCCGGATGCAGCGCGCGGTGGATTTTTTCCGAGGTAATCGGCAGTGCCATAATGCGCACGCCGACGGCATCCGCGACGGCATTGGCAATGGCCGCGGGAATGGCGTCGAGGCCGATCTCGCCCAATCCCTTGGCGCCGAACGGGCCGCTGGGCTCGTACGAATCCGCAAAGGCGACGTGCATCTTCGGCATCATCGCAGCGCCGGGAATGGGGTAATCCTTGAGGTTGGGATCGGTCGGCGCGCCGTTGTACCAATCGAAGTATTCGATCATCGCAAGGCCGATGCCTTGCGTGACCGCGCCTTGCACCTGGCCTTCTGCCGCCGCGGGATGGATGACCGTGCCGCAATCGACCGTGGAGGCAACTTCGTGCAGCGTGACCTGGCCGGTGCCGGGGTCGACTTCGACTTCCACCGCCTGTGCCGTGAAGTTGTAGGCGCCCGATTCGTTGCCGTAGCGGCTGTGGTCGGGAAAGTCGGAGGGATTGTCGAAATTGCCGACCCCGACGATGGGCTGGCCGTCGCGTTTGTAGATGTTCGCGCGGACCACCGCGCCGACCGGTTTGAAATCGGTTTCCGAACCGTGGCGCGGGCCGATCTGGCCGTTGATGATCGTCAGTTCGGTCGCGGGCAGATTGAATTGCTCCGCAGCGGCCGCCATCAGCTGCTTACGGGCTGCTTCAGCTCCGCGTTTTACCGCATTGCCGGCAACGTAAGTCAGGCGGCTTGCCAGCGCGCCCAGCGCATGGGGTTGCAAATCGGTATCGGGACGCGTGATGTCCACGTCCTCGTACGGCAGACCGAGTTCCTCGGCCGCGATCTGGCGCAGCACCGTGAGATTGCCCTGGCCGATTTCGCCTTCACCGGTGATGACGGTGGCGCGGCCATCCTCGTTGATGCGCACGATGGCGGAGCTGCCGTCCCAGTCGCCGAAGCTGCGGCGGCCATTGACGTGCACGCTGCAGCCCATGCCGAGGCCGCGGTTCGGCGTTCTGGCCTTGCGCTTC
>CAYIRZ010000468.1:0-1973 GCA_964365845.1 uncultured Streptomycetaceae bacterium | reverse complement strand
CATTGTATAATTGCGGTTTTTACGGGATCGCCATGGAAGCCGAACAAATCAATGCCATCGCCAAGCAGTTGCAGGACGTCGAAGGCCGCACCGGGGAACTGCGGAGGTATCTTTGACTTCGATACCAAACAAAGACGTCTGATCGAGGTTGTCAGTCTGGCCGAAGACCCGGCCGTGTGGAGCGACAACAAACGCGCCCAGGATCTGGGCCGGGAGCGTAAATCCCTGGAAGCGGTGGTACAAACGCTGACGGGGCTCGATACCGGGCTGCGCGACGCAAAAGAGCTGTTCGATATCGCCAAAGCCGAGCAGGACGACGCGACGCTGGCGAGCATTGCCCAGGACGCCAAAACGCTCGAGAAAACGGTGGCGGACATGGAATTCCGCCGCATGTTCTCCAACCCGATGGACCCCAACAACTGTTTCGTCGACATCCAGGCCGGTTCCGGCGGCACCGAGGCCCAGGACTGGGCTTCGATCCTCGAACGCATGTATTTGCGCTACTGCGAACGCAGGGGGTTCAAGGCCGAACTGCTCGAAGAGTCGCCGGGCGAAGTCGCGGGCATAAAAGGCGCCGTGATCAAAGTCAACGGCGACTATGCCTACGGCCATTTGCGCACCGAAACCGGGGTGCATCGCCTGGTGCGAAAATCGCCGTTCGACGCCAACAGCCGGCGCCATACCTCGTTCGCCAGCGTGTCCGTCTATCCCGAGATCGATGAAACGATTGAAGTCGAGGTCAATCCCGCCGATCTGCGCGTCGACACTTACCGCGCGTCAGGCGCCGGCGGGCAGCACATCAACAAAACCGATTCGGCGGTCCGGCTCACCCATCTGCCGAGCGGCATCGTCGTGCAGTGTCAGAGCGACCGCTCCCAGCACCGCAACCGCGCGGAAGCGATGGCCATGATGAAATCCCGGCTCTACGAACTCGAGCTGAGAAAGCGCAACGAAGAAAAACAGGCGCTGGAAGACGCCAAAACCGACATCGGCTGGGGCCATCAGATCCGCTCCTACGTACTCGACCAGTCGCGCATCAAGGATCTGCGCACCAACGTCGAGAGCGGCAACACCCAGGCCGTGCTCGACGGCAACCTCGACGATTTCATCAACGCCAGCCTTAAACAGGGGCTCTAAAAGGAAAAATGATGGAAAACCATCAAGCACCCGTCCCGCAGGACACCAACAAGATCATCGAAGAACGCCGCGCCAAGCTGAAGGCGCTGCGCGAAGCGGGCGTGGCCTACCCCAATGATTTCCAGCGGCAGGACCTCGCCGCTGACCTGATCGAAAAATTCGGCAACAGCGAGCGCGATGCGCTGGAACAAAATCCGGCCACCGCAAAAATTGCCGGGCGCATCATGCTGAAGCGCGTCATGGGCAAGGCGAGTTTCGCCACCATCCAGGACATGAGCGGCCGGATCCAGGTCTATGTCTCCGACGGCGATACCGGCAAGGACAGCCACGACGCTTTCAAGCATTACGACAGCGGCGACATCGTCGGCGTCGAGGGCACGGTGTTCAAGACCCAGAAAGGCGAGCTGACGGTGCGCGCCCGGCAATTGCGTCTACTCAGTAAGTCGCTGCGGCCTCTGCCCGAGAAATTCCACGGACTCACCGACCAGGAAATCCGCTACCGGCAGCGCTATGTCGATCTTATCGTCAACGAGGACACGCGCTCGGTGTTTGCCAAACGCTCCAGCATCATCCAGGCCACGCGCAATTTCCTGTTGACGCGGCGCTATCTCGAAGTCGAAACGCCGATGATGCAGCCGATTCCCGGCGGCGCCGCGGCGCGTCCCTTCGAAACCCACCACAATGCGCTCGACATGCGGCTCTACCTGCGCATCGCGCCGGAGTTGTACCTGAAGCGGCTGGTCGTCGGCGGTTTTGAAAAGGTCTTTGAAATCAACCGCAACTTCCGAAATGAAGGGATCTCGACGCGGCACAACCCCGAGTTCACGATGCTCGAG
>CAYIRZ010000467.1:0-1976 GCA_964365845.1 uncultured Streptomycetaceae bacterium | reverse complement strand
GATCATCGACAAGGGCTGGGAGATGGGCTGGGTCGTGCCGCAGCCGCCCCGGCACCAGACGGGGAGGCGTGTGGCGGTCATCGGCTCCGGACCCGCGGGGCTCGCGTGTGCGCAGCAGCTGGCGCGCGTGGGACATGATGTCGTGGTATTCGAGAAGAGCGACCGCATCGGCGGGCTTCTGCGCTACGGCATTCCCGATTTCAAAATGGCAAAGCGCCTGATCGACCGCCGCATGGAGCAAATGCGCGCCGAAGGCGTCGAGTTCCGCGTCAACCAGAACGTCGGCACCGACGTCCCGGCGAAAACGCTGGTCGACGAGTTCGATGCCGTGGTGCTCTCCGGCGGCGCCGAGAACCCGCGCGATTTGCCGGTACCCGGACGTGAACTCGACGGCGTGCACTTTGCCATGGAATTTCTGCCGCAGCAGAACAAGGTCGTGGCCGGCGACAAGGTCCCGGATCAAATCCTCGCCACCGGCAAGCATGTGGTGGTAATCGGCGGCGGCGACACGGGCTCGGACTGCGTCGGCACCTCAAACCGCCATGGCGCCAAATCCGTCATCCAGTTTGAACTCCTGCCACAGCCGCCGGAACAGGAAAACAAGCCCCTGGTCTGGCCGTACTGGCCGATCAAGCTGCGCACTTCGTCCTCGCACGAGGAGGGGTGCCTGCGCGATTGGGCGGTGGCGACCAAGCGCTTCGAAGGCAAAAACGGCAGGATCGGAAAACTCATTGCCGCGCGCGTCGAATGGAAAGACGGCAGGATGCAGGAAATCCCCGGCTCGGGGTTTGAAATGAAAGCCGACCTCGTGCTGCTGGCCATGGGTTTTTTGGGACCGCTCCAGTCGGGCCTGCTGCAGGAACTGAACGTGGCGAAGGATGCGCGCAGCAACGTCATGGCCGACACTGAAAATTATCTGACGTCCCTGCCCAAAGTATTTGCGGCCGGTGACATGCGGCGCGGTCAGTCACTTGTGGTATGGGCGATTCGCGAGGGCCGCCAATGCGCACGGGCGGTCGATGAATTCCTGGTGGGGTCTTCGGTTTTGCCACGCTGACCCTAAACCGATTTTGCGACACCTTTGCACCGCCGCGCCTTTGCGGTTAAGTTCATGCCATGACCAAACTCAAAAATGACACGCTGATTCGGGCGCTGCTCAGGCAGCCCACGCCTTATACCCCGGTGTGGATCATGCGCCAGGCTGGACGCTACCTGCCCGAATACAATCAGACCCGGGCACGCGCCGGCAGCTTTCTCGAACTCTGCAAAAACCCGGATTTTGCGACCGAAGTAACGCTGCAGCCGCTGGCACGTTTCGCGCTCGATGCCGCCATCGTTTTCTCCGATATCCTGACCATTCCCGACGCGATGGGCCTCGGTCTCTATTTCGCCGGGGGTGAGGGCCCAAAATTCGAGCGTCCGCTGAGAGACGAATGGGAAATCCGCAATTTGTTCGTTCCCGACCCCGACAAGCATCTGCGCTATGTGCTTGATGCCGTTTCCCAAATCCGGCGCGCCCTCGCAAACGAAGTGCCGCTTATCGGATTTTCGGGCAGTCCTTTCACGCTCGCCTGCTACATGATCGAGGGCGGAGCAAGCGCTGACTTTAGCATCATCAAGACCATGCTCTACCAGCGGCCCGAGCTGTTGCATCATATCCTCGATATCAACTGCCGCGCCGTCACCACCTACCTCAATGCGCAGATCGAGGCCGGCGCCCAGGCGGTGATGATTTTTGATACCTGGGGCGGCGTTCTTGCCGACGCCGCATATCGCGAGTTCTCGCTCACCTATATGCAACGCATTATCGCCGGGCTCAGGCGCCAGCACGACGGCGCAACGGTTCCCAGCATCGTATTTACCAAAGGCGGCGGATTGTGGCTTGAAGACATTGCAGCGATCGGCTGCGACGCAGTGGGCCTGGACTGGACGGTAAATATCGGCGCCGCGCGCCGGCGCATTGGCGAGCACGTCGC
>CAYIRZ010000466.1:0-2014 GCA_964365845.1 uncultured Streptomycetaceae bacterium | reverse complement strand
GATCTTGCAGGCGAGGTTGACTTTCATGCCGAGGGATTCGCAGAGCAGCGCCGCATCGTATACCGGTTTCATGCCGCCGAGCTTGATGGTCTTCAGGCTGCAGCCGTGTGCAGCCCCCGCCTCGTGGTGACGGTGCAGATCCTCCATGCTGTGCAGTCCCTCATCAAAACCAATCTTGATGCGGCTCGCACGCGCCACCTTTGCCATGCCGTCGATGTCGTCCCCGGCCACCGGCTGCTCGAAAAAATCCAGCAAGGTATCCTCGACAGCACGCACATAGGCGATGGCCTGTTGCACCGACCAGCCCTGGTTGGCGTCGGCGCAGATCAGCATGCCATTGCCCAAGACTTCACATACCCTGCGCGTGCGTTCCGCGTCTTCGAGCGGATCGGCGACCCCGACCTTGATCTTGTAGGCGACATAGCCTTCCGCTTTTCTGCGTTTTGCTTCCTCGACGTCGGCGTCAGCATTGCCGGAGCCGATCATGCGCAGCGCCGAAACGCGGCTGCGCCGCTTGCCGCCGAGAAGATCATGGACGGGTTTCCCCGTCGCGCGGCCAAGCGCATCGTGGAGCGCCATCTCTATCGTCGACTTGGCGGCATGGTTGGCATAAAGATAAAGATTGGCGCGAGCCATGACCGCGGCAATTCCGTCCGCCGGCATGCCTTCGAGCAGCGGCGCAAGATAACGCACCGCCGCCACCATGCCCTCCACGGTTTCTCCGGTCATGGTGGGGGCCGAGGCGGCCTCGCCCCAGCCTACGACCCCGTCGTCGGTTTCGAGACGCACCAGCGTATTGTTGGCGCTGCGAACCTCCTCCAGAGACATCTTGACCGGCTTTAACATAGGCAGGCCCACTGCGATGGGTTCGATGCGTTTGATCTTCATCGGTTTTCATTCTAGCAGTCTGTCGCCCCGGCTTCGACAAAAGCCATACCGGTTGCGTTCGTCACTGCATACATTAGCAAAGTCCGACAGACTGCTATATCTTGCCCATCTTCTTGACGACGGCCGCCATGCGTTTGTAGTCGGCATCGAAGAATTGCTTGAACTCCGGCGCGTCGCGATAATCGGGCACGACGTGAACCTTTTCCAGCGACTGCTTGAACAGCGGGTCGGAAGCTGCCTTGCGGATCAACTCACGCACCTTGGTCATGGTCGGCTCCGGCGTCCCTGCGGCGGTAAACAGCCCTACCCACAGGTACGCCTCAACGTCATAACCGAGATCCTTTAGCGGCCTGACATCCGGTAGCGCTGGATGCGGCTTGATGCCCCAGTTGGCAAGCGCGCGCAGCTTGCCGGATTTAACATGAGGATACACGGCGGCCGGCCCGCTCGCTGTTACCTGCGCATGGCCGCCCAGCGCCTGCGTGATGGCCGGACCGCCCCCGGTGGTCGGCAGGTGACGCATCTTGATCCCTGCGGCGTCTATGAACATCGCCATCGGCGTGTGCGTGATGCCGTACGGACCCGAGGAAGAGAAAATCATATCGCCCGAATGTTTTTTGGCAAGCACAACCAATTCTTTTACGTTCTTCACGGGCAATGACGGGTGCACGACCATGGTCAGGGGATCGGCGCTCAACAGCGCGATCGGCGCAATCTGATCGAGCGAGAAGGGCGATTTCACGCCGTAAACCCTGTCCTTTTCGATTACGAGATAAAGGTTCGGTGTCGTAACCAGAATGTTGTGGCCGTCTGCCGGTTGATTCGCTACGTAGGCAGTGCCCACCGCCGCCGTTCCGCCGGGCCGGTTAACCACCGGCGCCGGTTGACTGGTGAGTTTTTCGATCACCGCTGACAGCGGCTGGGCGTGGATCTGATTCATTCCGCCAGGCGGATTCGGCACGGTGATGTTGATCGCGCGCAAGGGATAATCCTGCGCATGGCCGCCTATTGCGGCAGAACCCAGGACGACAGCAAGCAACAAGCGTTTCATATTTTTTCCTCCGTTTAGGAGTTTGTCGGACTTGGGTTCGACAAACTCCTAAGACACGGTAACTCTCCCGGCCCG
>CAYIRZ010000465.1:0-2044 GCA_964365845.1 uncultured Streptomycetaceae bacterium | reverse complement strand
CCTCGCGCGTGGATGCGCCGAGATGCGGCAGCGCCACCACGTGCGGATGACCGAGCATCTGCTGTGCCGGAAAATCGCAGACATAGTACCTTAGCCGCCTGGAATGAAGCCCTTCGAGCACGGCGTCGTTGTCGACGATGCCGTCGCGCGAAAAGTTGAGCAGGATGGCGCCGTGCTTCATGACTTTGATGCGCCCGGCATTGATCATGTTGCGCGTCACATCGAGCAGCGGCACATGCAGGGTCACGAAATCGCTGCCCTTGAGCACCTCTTCGATGCTGTGCGCTTTCCTGACCTGCGAAGGCAGGCTCCACGCCGCGTCGACGGTGATCTCCGGATCGTATCCGAGCACGTTCATGCCGAGCTTGATCGCGGCATCCGCAACCAGGCTGCCGATCTTGCCCAGTCCCACCACGCCGATGGTGTGCCGCGGCAGCTCGCTGCCCAAAAACTGCTTCTTGCCGTCTTCCACCAGCTTGTGCAGCGCCTTGTCGTCGCCCTTGAGCCCGTCGACGAATCGCAACGCCGGGACCAGGTTGCGTGCCGCCAGCAACAGCCCGGCGATCACCAGTTCCTTGACCGCGTTGGCGTTCGCCCCCGGAGCGTTGAATACCGGCACGCCGCGCTGGTTCATTATCGCTACCGGGATGTTGTTGGTGCCGGCACCGGCACGGCCGATCGCCCGGACGCTGGCGGGAATGTTCATTCCGTGCATATCGTGCGAGCGCACCAGGATGGCATCGGGATGGTCGATTTCGCTGCCAACAGCATAGCGAGCGGCAGGAAAACGCTTGAGCCCGGCGCTCGAGATCTGGTTGAGAGTGAGTATCCTGAAAGGCTCAGCCATTCTTTTTTTCAAACTCGCGCATGAATGCGACCAGCGCCATCACGCCTTCGATCGGCATCGCATTATAAATGGAAGCACGCATGCCACCTACCGAGCGATGGCCCTTCAACTGCGTTAGCCCGTGGTTCTTCGCTTCCTTCAGGAACGCCTCGTCGAGTGCCGCATTGCGCAGCGTGAACGGAATATTCATGCGCGAACGATCCTCTTTCGCCACCGGCGAATGGTAAAACTCGCTCTGGTCGAGATAGTCGTAAAGGAGCCCGGCCTTGGCGATGTTGATCTCCTCCATTTTGCTCAGTCCGCCGAGTTTTTTCAGCCACTGGAACACCAGTCCGGCGATGTAAATCGCATAGGTCGGCGGCGTGTTGATCATGGAGTCCGCTTCCGCCTGCACCTTGTAGTTGAACACGTCGGGAGTGACGGGCGCGGCATGGCCGGTCAGGTCTTCGCGCACGATGACGATGGTAAGCCCCGCGGGGCCGATGTTCTTCTGCGCGCCGGCGTAGATCAGGCCGTAGCGGTTTACAGCCATCGGCCGCGACAGAATGTGCGAAGAGGCATCGGTGACCAGCGGCACGCCCCCCGTGTCCGGTATCCAGTGAAATTCCACGCCGCCTATGGTCTCATTCGACGTGATATGCACATAGGCGGCGTCGGGATCGAGCTGCCATTGGTCCTGCCTGGGGGCATAGGTAAAGTTCGCATCCTCCGAACTCGCTGCAATATTGACCTTGCAATAGCGCTTGGCCTCGCCGATCGCCTTCTTTGACCATTGCCCGGTGCTGACGTAATCGGCGCCGGTTTTCCCGCGCAGCAGGTTCATTGGAACAATTGCAAACTGAGCCGCCGCGCCGCCCTGCAGAAACAGCACTTTGTAGTTCTTCGGGATCGCGAGCAGTTCGCGCAGGTCAGCTTCGGCCTGGGCATGAATGGCGATGAACTCCTTGCCGCGGTGACTCATTTCCATCACCGACATGCCGCTGCCGTGCCAGTCGAGCATTTCCTCCGCGGCCTGCCTGAGCACCGGCTCCGGCAGCACCGCCGGCCCTGCGCTGAAATTAATTACTCGTGTCATGAAACTCCCTCAGGTAAGCGGTAAGCAGTAAGCCGATTAAAGCGCTTCGCGGTCGTTAGCCTTTACCGGGTAAGTCTCAGCGATCGCCGTACACTCATGTCTCAGCGATCGCCGTACAGTTG
>CAYIRZ010000464.1:0-2053 GCA_964365845.1 uncultured Streptomycetaceae bacterium | reverse complement strand
GCTTACTGCTTACTGCTTACTGCTTACTGCTTACTGCTTACTGCTTACTGCTTACCGCCTACCGCCTACAGCCTACCGCCTACAGCCTACCGCTGACCATTTACTACTTACCGGTTTTATGAACCAGCCTTTGTGGCAGCCCTCCCCCGAACGCATCGCGGCAGCAAACCTCACCGCGTTCATGCGCGAGGTGCGCGAACATCACGGTGTCGCGGTCGAGGACTATCCCGCGCTCTACGACTGGTCGATAACCGACCCCGAACGGTTCTGGCCTGCACTATGGTCGTTCTGCGGCGTCATCGCCGCAACGCAGGGCGGCGTCGTGCTCGCCGACAAAAACAAAATGCCCGGCGCGCGCTGGTTCCCGGAAGCACGGCTCAATTTCGCCGAGAACCTGCTGCGGCGCCGCGACCCTGCGGCCGCCATCGTGTTCTGGGGCGAAGACCGGATCAAAAGCCGGATCAGCTACGCCGAACTCCATGCCGAAGTCTCGCGCCTGGCGCAGGCACTGCGCGCCGCCGGCGTGAAAAGCGGCGACCGCGTCGCGGCTTACATGCCCAACCTGCCGGGCACCGTGATCGCCATGCTCGCCGCGACCAGCATAGGCGCTATCTGGTCGTCGTGCTCGCCGGACTTCGGCGTTCAGGGCGTGCTCGACCGCTTCGGCCAGATCGAGCCCAAGGTGCTGTTCGCCGCCGACGGCTATTTCTACAACGGCAAGACGATCGACGTCATCGATCGTCTTAAGGCTATAGCGGAAAATCTTCCTTCCCTGCAGAAAATCATCGTCGTGCCTTACACCCGCCGCGATCCGGATATCGGCGGAATCCCCAATTCCGCCAACGTGCATGAATTCATGGCGCCCTATCGGCCGCGCGCGATCGATTTCGAGCGGCTGCCGTTCGACCATCCGCTCTACATCATGTATTCGTCGGGCACCACCGGCGTGCCGAAGTGCATCGTGCACGGCGCCGGCGGCACGCTGTTGCAGCACCTCAAGGAGCACGTACTGCACACCGATATCAAGCCCGGCGACCGTCTGTTCTATTTCACCACCTGCGGCTGGATGATGTGGAACTGGCTGGTCTCGGGCCTGGCGGCGCGCGCCACTCTGCTTTTGTATGACGGCTCGCCCTTCGTTGCCGGCGGCAACATCCTGTTCGACTACGCCGACGCCGAAAACATGACGGTGTTCGGCACGTCCGCGAAATATATCGATGCGGCGGCCAAGCTCGGACTGGAGCCAAAAAAAACCCACCGGCTCGCCGCGCTCGGAAGCATGCTTTCCACCGGCTCGCCGCTGGTTCCGGAAAGCTTCGACTACGTCTACCGCGGCATCAAAAGCGACTTTCAGCTGGCCTCGATCTCGGGCGGCACCGACATCATTTCCTGTTTCGCTTTGGGCAACCCGCTGCTCCCGGTATGGCGCGGCGAACTGCAATGCCGCGGCCTCGGCCTGAAAGTCGAGGTATTCAACAACGACGGGCAAGCGGTGCGTGGTGAAAAAGGCGAGCTGGTCTGCACCGCGCCCTTTCCGTCGATGCCGGTCGGTTTCTGGAACGACCCCGCTGGCGCCAAGTACCGTGCCGCCTACTTCGAAAGATTCCCCGGCGTATGGTGCCATGGCGACTATGTCGAATTGACCGCCCACGACGGCCTCATCATCTACGGCCGGTCGGACGCCGTGCTCAACCCGGGCGGCGTGCGCATCGGCACCGCGGAAATCTACCGCCAGGTCGAGCAACTGGCCGAAGTCGTCGAGAGCATCGTCATCGGCCAGGACTGGGAACATGATGTCCGCATCGTGCTGTTCGTGCGGCTGCGCGCAGGCCTCAAGCTCGATGCGGCGCTGATCGACAGGATCGGAAAACAGATCCGCGATAACACCACGCCGCGTCACGTGCCGGCAAAAATCGTGCAGGTCGGCGATATCCCGCGCACCAAGAACGGCAAAATCGTCGAACTCGCCGTGCGCGACGTCGTGCACGGGCGCGCCATCAGGAATATCGAGGCGCTCGCCAACCCCGAAGCTCTCGATCTTTATAAAGACATC
>CAYIRZ010000463.1:0-2087 GCA_964365845.1 uncultured Streptomycetaceae bacterium | reverse complement strand
TTGCGGCGTCTCCGGTCGGAGACGTGCGGGTCTTGCCGGGCGAAGGAAAAACTAAAGAACGAGGCGAAAAGAACGCCATGCAAGGGATGTTTGTTCCGGTCGATACAGCGTTTCGACATGCAAAATTTCTTTCTTAAGCAGCCTGTCGCCGAAGCGTCGATCAATTCTTTTCAATACCCGCTTGACGGGTACGGTGATCCGTTAACACTACCCGTTCCGGTGAATGGGAACCAAGTCCGACAGGCTGCTAGGCGGACAGGGTTCACGCTGGTCGAGGTGCTGGTCGCGCTGGCCATCGTCTCGATTGCGCTCCTCGCCGCGCTGCGCGCGGCGGGCCAGGGCACGAACAATGTCGGGGAGTTGCGCTCGCGTTTGCTTGCCGGCTGGGTCGCGGAAAATCTGCTTGCGGAGCACCGCGCTCGCGGGAACTGGCTGCCGCTGGGCATCCAGCGCGGCACCGCGCGCGAGGGTGGTCTCGAGTTCGCCTGGCGCAATGAGGTCATCGCGACGCCAAATCCCGAGTTCCGCCGGGTTGATGTTTTCGTGTTCGCGGCACTTGAAGAGTCGCGCTCCCTGGCGCACCTGACGGGTTTCGTCGTGCAGCCGCCAGGGACGGTCAAATGAAACTAGAACCGGTAATCACTCCCTTCAAGAGCGGCGGCTTCACCTTGATCGAGCTGCTTACGGCTCTGCTGATTCTCTCGCTGCTCGCACTGATGTCGTACCGCGGCCTTGGCGCGGTACTCGATGCACGCGAGCACGTCAGCCAAGAGGCCGACAAATGGCGGCGTGTGGCATCTTTCTTCGCGCGGTTTGAGCGCGACGTACAACTCGCGGCGCCGCGGCCGGTGCGGGCCGCATCCGGCACTGCACCGGCATGGCGCGGAAGGGCCGATGCGACGTCGGAACCGCGCCTTGAGTTCAGCCGTTTTGCCTCGGCTGAGGGCGTGGACACACCGCGGCGGCTCGCGTACCGGCTGAACGAGAAGCAGGAGATCGAGCTATGGCTGTGGCCGGGGCTCGACGTCGCGCCGGATGCGGCGCCCGTGCGCTATCCAGTGTTGACCGGCGTGACAAAATTCGAATTGCAATATCTCGACGCCAATCTTGCGTGGGTGGATGCCTGGCCTGCCGCGGGGCGCGACCTGCCCATTCCTCAGGCCGTGCAGTTGCGCATAGTGCTCGCCTCGGGCGAAGAAATCATGCGCGTGTTTGCGCTGAGATCATGAGCGCGCGAATCATGAGAATACGGCAGCGGGGCGTGGCCATTGTGCTCGCCATGAGCGTGGTCACGCTTGCCGCGCTTGCCGCCACGGCGATCATGGTGACGCAGAGCACGTGGTCGAGGCAGGTCGAGCTGACCGCCGGCCATGGCCAGGCGCAACTCCTAATTCAGGCCGGGCTGGATTGGGCCCGCGCCGTGTTGAGCGATGATCGCCGCTCGAGCAATGTCGATCACCTGGGCGAACCCTGGGCGCTGCGATTGCCGCCGATTTCGGTCGAGAACGGCAGCCTCGCCGGTTACATCGAGGACCAGCAGGGCAAGTTCAATCTCAACAACCTGCTGAAGGACGGCAAGGTCAACCTCGCGCAGCTTGCGCACTTCCAGCGCCTGCTGTCAATTCTGGCCTTGCCGCCCGCGCTCGCCGGCGCGCTCGCCGACTGGATCGACGCCGACAGCGAGCCGCAGCCGCGGAACGGGGCCGAAGACGCGTACTACCTCTCGCTGCAACCGCCTTACCTCGCCGCCAATCGGCCATTGATCGATGTAGCCGAGCTCGCGCTGGTGCGCGGCTTCGACGACAACGTTCGTGCACAACTGCGCCCGTTCGTGACGGCGCTGCCCCGATTTACCGCCGTGAACGCGAACACTGCTCCGCCTGAAGTCCTTGCCGCAGTGGTCGAAGGATTGGGCCTGGACGGTGCCCGCGCGATGGTCGCGCAGCGCGAGCGCGCCTATTTTCGCAACCTCTCCGACTTTTTCAACCAACTTCCTTCCGGACTCATCGTGCCCACGGAAAATATCTCGGTAAGCAGCGATTACTTCATCGCGACGACGCGGGTAACCATCGGCGGGGCGCAGGCGC
>CAYIRZ010000462.1:0-2095 GCA_964365845.1 uncultured Streptomycetaceae bacterium | reverse complement strand
ACCAACTATGTCATGCTCGAACTGGGACAGCCGCTGCATGCGTTCGATGCCGCCAGGCTCGACGGCGGCATCCGCGTGCGTTTTGCCAGGACCGGCGAGAAACTTACGCTGCTTAACGAACAAACGCCCGAACTGGGTCCGGATTTTCTGGTGATTGCTGACGACAGTAAGGCGTTGGCGCTGGCGGGCATCATGGGCGGGGTGGAAAGCGCGGTGAGCGATACGACCAGCGATATTTTCCTCGAAAGCGCATTCTTCGATCCCGACGTCATTGCGGGAAAGTCGCGCGCGCTGGGCTTTGGATCGGATTCCGCTTACCGTTTCGAGCGCGGCGTGGACTTTTCCGGGACCGTGAACGCGCTGGAGCGTGCGACACAGTTCGTGCTGGAAATCTGCGGCGGCAAGGCCGGACCGGTGAGCGAGGCGCGAGCCGGGTTGCCGGAGCGCAAACCGGTAATCCTGCGCCTCAAGCGTGCCGAACGCCTGCTCGGTATCGAACTCAGCGCGGATGGAGTAGGCGCCATGCTGCGCTGTCTCGGTTTCGAATTCACGGTCTCAAACGGCGAATTTCGCGTGACGCCGCCGGCCCATCGCTTCGATATCGCGATCGAGGAAGACCTGATGGAGGAAGTGGCGCGCATCCACGGCTACGACAATATCCCGGCCGCCACCCCCGTGGCGCACGCCTCCATGCTGCCGGCGCCCGAGGCGCGGCGCGATGCATCGTCAGTGCGCCGCCTGCTGGTGGCGCGCGACTATCAGGAGATCGTCACTTATAGCTTTG
Organism: uncultured Streptomycetaceae bacterium; assembly: GCA_964365845.1. Classification (GTDB taxonomy): domain Bacteria; phylum Pseudomonadota; class Gammaproteobacteria; order Burkholderiales; family SG8-41; genus CAKKQX01. The sequence goes on along the minus strand of CAYIRZ010000462.1, from coordinate 1,311 downwards.
TCGAGCGCGAATGGGAGAGCGACTTCTGCGGCAACGCATCGCCGATAGCGCTTGCCAACCCCATTGCAAGCCAGATGAGCGTGATGCGCTCCAGCCTGTTCGGCAGTCTTGTGAACTGCGTCACGTTCAACGTCAGCCGCAAGCAGGCGCGGGTGCGCCTGTTCGAGGTCGGCCGCTGCTTTGCGATGGCTGAAAACGGCGGCCATGCGCAAACCATGAGGGTGGGGGGCATTGCTTATGGTGATGCACTGCAAGAACAGTGGGGCAGCCCGGCGCGCCGCGTCGATTTTCACGACGTGAAAGCCGATGTCGAGACCCTGCTGGCGCCTCGTGGCGCGCAGTTCGAGGCGGCCACTCATGCCGCACTGCACCCAGGCAAGACGGCCCGCATTGTCCGCAACGGTATGACAATGGGGTGGATCGGGGAATTGCATCCACGGTGGCAACAGAAGTATGATTTACCCCTTGCGCCAGTCCTCTTCGAACTTGATTTCGAATGCCTGGCCGAAGAGAGCCTGCCGGCGTATAACGAGATTTCAAAGTTTCCGCCGGTGCGGCGCGATCTCGCCGTCATTGTCGACGAGGACGTGAGCTACCACGCAATAAGAGAGGCTTTGCAGCGTGAACCACTACCGATAGTCACCGAAATCGGGTTGTTTGATGTGTACCGTGGGACGGGCATAGAAAAAGGTAAAAAAAGTCTTGCATTCAGAGTGTTATTTCAGGATACTCATAAAACTTTGACCGATGTGGAAGTGGATTCCGCCGTCTCGCAACTGATCCGGGTTTTGCAACAACATTTCAACGCCAAGCTTCGTTGAAAAGGGGAGAACATGACTTTAACCAAGGCCGAACTTGCAGACCTTTTGTTTGAGAAAGTGGGTTTCAACAAGCGTGAAGCCAAGGACATGGTCGAATCGTTTTTCGAAGAAGTCAGGATGGCGCTGGAAAACGGCAGGGGCGTGAAGCTATCCGGTTTCGGCAACTTCCAGTTGCGCAACAAGCCGCAGCGCCCGGGCCGCAATCCCAAGACCGGGGAGGAAATCCCGATCACAGCGCGGCGCGTGGTCACGTTCCATGCCTCACAGAAACTGAAGGCGATGGTGGAACAGCATTTCCATGGAACAAAACCAAAGTCCTAAAACGCAGCTTCCGCCGATCCCGGCGAAGCGCTACTTCACCATCGGCGAGGTAAGCGAGCTGTGCGGGGTCAAGCCGCATGTGCTGCGTTATTGGGAACAGGAATTCACCCAGTTGAAGCCGGTCAAGCGCCGCGGCAACCGGCGCTATTATCAGCACCACGAAGTGCTG
>CAYIRZ010000461.1:0-2097 GCA_964365845.1 uncultured Streptomycetaceae bacterium | reverse complement strand
CTCATGGCCATCGCAGCGCCGGCAATGACCGGATTCAGCATGCCGATGGCCGCGAGCGGGATGCCGAGCACGTTGTAAATGAACGCAAAGAACAGGTTTTGCTTGATCTTGCGGAGCGTGCTGCGCGACAGGCTGATCGCGTCGACCACGCTCATCAGGTCATTGCGCATCAGCGTGATGTCGGCGGCGTGTATCGCAACGTCTGAGCCCGCGCCGATGGCGAAGCTGACATCGGCCGCGGCGAGGGCAGGGGCGTCGTTGACGCCGTCGCCGACCATGCCGACCACGCGGCCTTGCTGCTTCAGCTGGTTGAGGCGCTCGAATTTGTGCTGCGGCAACACCTCGGCTTCGAAATGGGCGATGCCCGCCTGGGCGGCGATGCCCTGGGCCGTGATCCGGTTATCGCCGGTCAGCATGATGACATCGATACCCAGCCGCGCCAGCTGTTCCATGGCGGCACGCGAGGTCGGGCGCAAGGGGTCGGCGATGGCAATGAGGCCGATCGCCTTGCCATCGTGCGCGACGGCAATCACGGTCTTGCCCTGCTCCTGCAGCGCGGCGGTTTTTTTGGCGTCGACAGTGATGCCGAGGCCGGTGATGAAACGCGGCGATCCCAGCGCTGCCGGCCGGCCGTCGATTTGCGCCTGCACCCCTTTGCCGGGGATCGAGTTGAAAGCAGCCATGTGGCCCGGCGTGATGTTCATGGCCGTGGCACGCGCGAGTATGGCTTTTGCCAGCGGATGCTCCGACCCGGATTCGAGGGTGGCGGCAACCTGAATCACAATATGCTCGGCCGCACTGCCGAGCATGACGAGATCGGTGGCTTCAGGATTGCCGACGGTCAGGGTACCGGTCTTGTCGACCACCAGCGTATCGATTTTTCCGGCATGTTCCAGCGCGGCGGCGTTCTTGATCAGGATGCCGGCACGCGCGCCGGCGCCGCTGCCGACCATGACGGCGGTCGGCGTGGCCAGTCCCAGCGCGCAAGGGCAGGCGATGACCAGCACCGCGACGGCGTTGATCAGCGCCCCGGTGAAATCGCCGGAAAACCACCACCACAGGGCCAGCGTGACTATGGCGATGCCGACCACCACCGGCACGAAAATGCCCGAGATCACATCTGCCAGACGCTGGATCGGCGCTTTGGAACCTTGCGCTTCCTCGACCAGACGGATGATGGCGGCCAGCGCAGTGTCGGCGCCGACACCGGTGGCGCGGCATTTGAGCAGGCCCTGCTGATTGAGCGTTGCAGCGAACACCTTCATGCCGGACTGCTTGGCTACGGGCAGGCTCTCGCCGGTCAGCATCGCTTCGTTGATGCTGGATGCACCGTTGACGACGGTGCCGTCGACCGGCACGCTTTCGCCGGGCCGCACGATGAACACGTCACCGACTTTGACCTGCGCAATCTCGACTTCGGTGATGCTGCCGTCGCGTTCGATGCGCGCGGTCCTGGGCTGCAGCCTGATCAGTTCTTCTATGGCTGCCGAGGTTTTGGCCTTGGCTCGCGCCTCAAGAAGTTTTCCCATTAAAATCAATGTGATAATCGCGGCACTGGCTTCAAAATAGAGGTGATGGTGCAAGCCGAAGACGACTACCGCCGCGCTGTAGAGATAAGCCATGCTGGTGCCGAGCGCGATCAGCACGTCCATGTTGGCACCGCCGCCGCGCAGCGCATGCCAGGCGCCGGCATAGAAACGGCTGCCGATCCAGAACTGGATGGGCGTCGCCAGCGCAAGCTGCAGCCAGGGCGGCAGAAACCCATGCTCAGGCCCGGAAAACATGAAGACCATCTGCACCACGAAGGGCAGGGTGAGTCCAACCGATATCCAGAACAGCGTCAGGTCCCGGCGATAAGTCGCGGCCCGCCGCGCTTTTTCCTGCGCCCTGTCGTTGTCGGCGATTTCCCGGGCGCCATAGCCTGCCTTGCGCACTGCCGCGATGAGCGCGGCGATGTCCGTGCCGCCCGGAGGGTAGTGTATGCGCGCCTTTTCAGCGGCGAAGTTGACGCTGGCGTTGACGCCCGGAATTTTGCTGAGCACCTTCTCGATGCGCGTGGCGCAGGCGGCGCAGGTCATGCCGTCGAGCGCCAGATCG
>CAYIRZ010000460.1:0-2097 GCA_964365845.1 uncultured Streptomycetaceae bacterium | reverse complement strand
GGTGGCGCGCGGCATCGCCGAAAAAATCCTGCCGCCGCTCTGCAAGATCTATGTCGATAAGGGCATCGAGCTGCGCGGTGACGAAGCCGCGCGCAGGGTGGTGCCGCAAATGGAGCCCGCGACCGAGGAAGACTGGCACACCGAATACCTCGCCGCGATCCTGTCGGTGCGCGTCGTCGACGGGCTCGACCAGGCGATCGAACACATCACGACTTACGGCTCGCAGCACACCGACGCCATCGTCACCGAGGACATCACGCGCGCGCGGCGTTTCCTCGCCGAAGTCGATTCGAGTTCGGTGATGGTCAACGCCTCGACGCGCTTCGCCGACGGCTATGAGTACGGGCTGGGCGCCGAAATCGGCATTTCCACCGACAAGCTGCACGCGCGCGGCCCGGTGGGACTGGAAGGGCTGACCTCGCTCAAGTGGATCGTGTTGGGCGACGGCCACATCAGAACGTAAGAACAAACTTCCGGCCACAGAGGATTCTTTTCAATACCTTCTTTTTAATACCCGCTCGACGGGTACGCCTGACGGGTGCACAGAGAGCACAGAGATTACCCCCCGGCTTGCCTCCCAAAGCGAGTTAATATAATAACGTATTGTTTTTTAATGTTTTTCTCTGTGGCCTCTGTGCACTCTGTGGCAAATAAAGGTTTCTCATGAGCCATATTATCGAAGTCAAAGTCCCCGACGTCGGCGATTTCAAGAATATCCCGGTGATCGAGGTGCTGGTCAGTCCTGGTGATTCCATCGACAAGGAAGACTCGCTGATCACGCTGGAAACCGACAAGGCGACGATGGAAGTGCCTTCGCCCGCTGCCGGCGTAGTGAAGGAACTCAAGGTCAAAGTCGGCGACAAGGTGTCGCAAGGCGCGCTGATCCTGATGCTCGAAGCGAGCGAGGCAGCCGAAGAAAAGGCGTCCGCGCCTGCGGCCAAGGCCCCGGCCTCTGCCGCACCGGCGGCACAACCCGCAGCTTTAGCCTCCGCATCGGCCAGCGCATCGACCGCCACGCCGGCGATCCCCGCTTCCGGCATCAAGGCCGATATCCACGCCGAAGTGGTCGTGCTCGGCGCCGGTCCCGGCGGCTATACCGCGGCGTTCCGCGCCGCCGATCTCGGCAAGAAAACAGTGTTGATCGAACGCTACCCGACGCTGGGCGGCGTGTGCCTCAACGTCGGCTGCATTCCGTCGAAGGCGCTGCTGCATGTCGCAAAAGTCATCACCGAAGCCGACGCGATGGCGCACACGGGCGTCGCTTTCGGCAAGCCAAAAATCGAGATCGACAGGCTGCGCGCCTGGAAAGCAGGCGTGGTCGGCAAGCTCACCAAGGGTCTTGCCGGACTTGCCAAGCAGCGCAAGGTGCAGGTGGTGACGGGCCGCGGCGAGTTCGCCTCGCCTCACACCATCAGGGTCGAGACAGCCGAAGGCGTCAAGACCGTCGCCTTCGATCACTGCATCATCGCTGCCGGCTCTTCGGTCGCGCGCATCCCGGGCTTCCCTTACGACGACCCGCGCATCATCGATTCCACCGGCGCGCTGGAACTGCCCGAGATACCCCGGCGCCTGCTGGTGATCGGCGGTGGCATCATCGGGCTGGAAATGGCGACGGTCTACGACGCGCTGGGCGCGAAGATCACCGTCGTCGAGCTGATGGACTCGCTAATCCCCGGCGCGGACAAGGACATCGTCAAAGTGCTGCACAGGCGCATCGAGAAGCGCTACGAAAAAATCCTGCTCAAGACCAGGGTCACAACAATCGAACCCCAGAAAGCCGGGCTCAAGGTCAGCTTCGAAGGGGCGGGCGGCGCTTCATCGGACACCTTCGACGCCATTCTGATGGCGGTCGGCCGCCGTCCCAACGGAAAAGATATAAAAGCCGAGGCTGCGGGTGTCAACGTCAGCGAACGCGGTTACATCCCGGTCGACAAGCAGTTACGCACCAACGTCCCGCACATCTATGCCATCGGCGACATCTGCGGCGAGCCCATGCTCGCGCACAAGGCGACGCACGAGGGCAAGGTCGCGGCCGAAGTGATCGCCGGGCACAAGGCGTTTTTCGACGCGCGCACCATTCCCTCGGTTGCCTACACC
>CAYIRZ010000459.1:0-2101 GCA_964365845.1 uncultured Streptomycetaceae bacterium | reverse complement strand
CTGGTGGAGGGGGAAGGATTCGAACCTTCGAAGGCTGAGCCAACAGATTTACAGTCTGCCCCCTTTGACCGCTCGGGAACCCCTCCGAACGAAACCAAACATTGTCTTTGATTTTCCTATTTTTGTCAAACACCGTGGTCAGGCGCCGCCCGAACCGCTCACGCTGGTGCCGCCGCACACGAACAGCGTCTGCCCGGTGATATAGCCGCTGTCCGGGGCGAGCAGAAACGCCACCGCCCGGGCAACATCGTCCGGCGTTCCGACCCTCTTTACCGGAATGCTGTCGATGACACGCTGGCGTTTCTCGCTGCCGAATGGATGGCCATTATCGAACAATTCGGTGGCCACCGGTCCCGGCGCAACCGCGTTGATCGTGATGCCATCGCCACCGAGTTCCATGCACAAGGTACGCGTCATGCCGATGAGGGCAGCCTTGGCCGAGGAATAAACGGTGCGGGAAGTCTTGCCGATCGCGGCACGCGAGGAAATATTGACGATGCGCCCGAATTTCGCGGCGCGCATGCCGGGTGTGAACGCCTGAATCAGGATCATCGCCGCACGCACGTTGAGCGCCATGACGTAGTCGAGATCCTCGGTGGTGGCCTCTTCGAGCAATCCCGGTTTATTGGCACCGGCATTGTTGACGAGATAGCGCACCGCGTGCTTCGCTGCGACTTCTCCGGCGACTGCTTTTGCTGCTGCGACATCGGCCAGATCGACCGCATAATGCAGCAGATGCTCATGTTTGAGCCGCGGCGGCTTGCGCTGCAAAGTAACTACACGATGCCCGCTGTCGAGCAGATGCCTGGCAATCGCCTCACCTATGCCCGAGCTTGCGCCGGTCACTACCGCCACACCTTCCATAATCCCCCCGCAGCCATGTTTGAAGCCCGGACGATTATAAAGTATAGGAGATGCGGTGGCGTGAAGAGGCGCCTGCAAAAAACGCGGACGGGCAAAGGCTAGGGCCTGTTAACCATTACCCCATGAGTGCGACGGAGGCGATAGCCTCGTGAATGGCTTGCGCGGCGCGCTTGCCGGCGCCCGCCGCCAGGATCACCGTCGCGGCGCCGGTGACCGCGTCGCCTCCGGCGAACACGAGCGATTTCGAGGTGAGTCCGGTCTTCTCGTCGGCCACGAGGCAGCCCTTCTTGTTCGTGAGCAGGCCTGATGTCGTCCGGGTCAGCAGCGGGTTCGGCGTCGTCCCGATTGCCAGCACCACGTTTTCCACCGGGATCACGAACTCCGACCCCGGAATCGGGATCGGCCGCGCGCGGCCCGATGCATCGGGCTCGCCGAGCTTCATCTTCTGGCACTTGAGGCCGCTCACCCAGCCGCTGCCATCGTCGATGACCTCGAGCGGGTTGGTAAGCCAGCGGAACTTCACGCCCTCCTCGATGGCGTGGTGGTATTCCTCGACGCGCGCGCTCATCTCCTTATCGCTGCGCCGGTAGACGATCATCGCCTCCTCGGCGCCCATTCGCAACGACGTGCGCACGGCGTCCATCGCGGTGTTCCCCGCGCCGATCACGGCCACGCGCTTACCGACCTTCACGGGCGTATCCGACTCGGGAAAATCATAGCCGCGCATCAAATTGATGCGCGTCAGAAACTCGTTGGCGGACATCACACCGTTCAGGTTCTCGCCGGGAATGCCCAGGAACTGCGGGAGCCCCGCGCCGGTCCCGATGAATACCGCCGCGTAGCCCATCTTGGTGAACAGATCGTCAAGTGTGAGCGTCTTACCGATGATGACGTTGCAGACGATCTCGACGCCCATCGCCTTCAGCAGACCGATTTCCCAGTCGAGAATCGCCTTGGGCAGCCGGAACTCGGGGATGCCGTAGCGCAGCACGCCACCCGCCGCGTGCAGCGCCTCGTAGATGGTGACCGGATAGCCCAGCCGCGCTAGTTCGCGGGCGCAGACGAGGCCGGAGGGGCCGGCGCCGATGATCGCGACCTTTTCCTTGCGCGTGATGTTCGCCTGGACGGTGGGCGGCTGCGTGCGCTCCCAGTCGGCCACGAAGCGCTCGAGGTGGCCGATCGCCACCGAGGTAAAGCGCGTGGTCATGCTGCAGTCGGCCTCGCACTGCGACTCCTG
>CAYIRZ010000458.1:0-2101 GCA_964365845.1 uncultured Streptomycetaceae bacterium | reverse complement strand
GCAGGAAGTTGTTGCTCATCACCAGCATCAGCATCGAGAAGGTGAACAGCGAGATGTAGCTGAAGAAGCGCTGGTAACCGGGATCGTCCGCCATGTAGCCTATGGTGTAGATGTGCACCATCAGGGACACGAAGGACACCACGACCATCATGATCGCCGACAGCTGGTCGATCAGGAAGCCGATCTCGAAGCGGGTGTTGCCGGACAGCATCCAGGTATAGACCGGGCCGTTGTAGAGCCTGCCGTGCATCACATCGTAGAACACCATGCCCGACGCAATGGTGCAAACCATCATGCCGGTGATGGTCACCCAGTGCGCGGCGCGCCGGCTGATGGCCCAGCCGAACAGTCCCGCGATGATCGCACCGGCGAGCGGCGCGAGCGGCACGAGCAGATAGAGTTTTTGCATCGACGTCATTCCGCGCTCATCCCTTCAGGCTGTCGAGATCCTCGACATTGATCGTATTGAGGTTCCGGAACAGCACGACCAGGATCGCCAGACCGATCGCCGACTCCGCCGCCGCCACCGTCAGGATGAAGAACACGAACACCTGCCCCGCCGGGTCATCGAGGAAGTGCGAAAAGGCGACGAAATTCAGGTTGACCGCCAGCAGCATCAGTTCGATCGCCATCAGCAGCACGATCACGTTTTTGCGGTTGAGGAAAATCCCGATCACGCTGATCGCGAACAGGATCGCCCCCAACACCAGGTAATGCGACAATGAAATCACGGTTTCCCCTGCTCCCCGACCTTCTTTTCGGACGGCATCGAAACGATGCGCACGCGGTCCTGGCGCCGCACGTTAATCTGCTTTGCCGGATCGATGTACTTGGTGTGCTTGCGGCGGCGCAGGGTCAGCGCAATCGCCGCCACGATCGCGACCAGCAGGATCACCGCCGCGATTTCGAACGGGTAGACGTATTCGGTATACAGCAACCGGCCCAGCTCCTTGGTGTTGCTGTAACCGGCAGGCAGCGGCGGCGGCGCGGGCATGCCGGGAAGGCCTGAATAGCGGCTCGCCAGCACCAGCCCCATCTCGGCTACCAGCAGCAGCGCAACCACCCCGCCCAGCGGCAGGTAGCTCCAGAAACCCTCGCGCAGCCGCGCCAGATTGATGTCGAGCATCATGACGACGAACAGGAACAGCACCATCACCGCGCCGACATAGACCAGCACCAGCGTGATGGCGAGAAACTCGGCCTGCAGCAGCATCCAGATCCCGGCCGAAGTGAAAAAGGCGAGCACCAGGAACAGCGCGGCATGCACCGGGTTGCGGGCGGTGATCACGCGCAACGCGGCGAAAACCAGGACCGCCGAGAAGAAGTAAAAAATAAAAGTCTGAAAATCCATAAATACTCAGCCACAGAGAACACAGAGGTCACAGAGAAATTCAACTGCAACATTATGTTTTAATTCAACTTTCTCTGCGCTCTCTGTGTCCTCTGTGGCTAAAAGGTTTAACGGTATGCCGCGTCAGCGGCACGGTCTTTTGCAATCTGTTCTTCGTAGGCATCGCCGATCGCGAGCAGCATCGGCTTGGTGTAAATCAGGTCGCCGCGTTCTTCGCCATGGTATTCGAGAATGCGCGTCTCGACGATCGAATCGACCGGGCACGACTCTTCGCAGAAACCGCAGAAAATGCACTTGGTAAGGTCGATGTCGTAGCGCGTGGTGCGGCGCGTGCCGTCGTCGCGCTGCTCGGATTCGATGGTGATGGCCAGTGCCGGGCACACCGCCTCGCACAGCTTGCATGCGATACAGCGCTCCTCGCCGTTGGGATAACGGCGCAACGCATGCAGCCCCCGGAAGCGCGGACTCATCGGCGTCATCTCTTCGGGATACTGCACGGTGATCTTGCGCGCAAAGAGGTGGCGGCCGGTCAGCATCAGGCCCATGACCAGTTCGAACAGCAGGAACGTCTTAAAGAAATGCCGAATGCGGTTCATCATAGCGGCCTCCACCACAGCCACAGCGGAGTCTGCATCCATGCGCCGAGCACCACGATCCACACCAGCGTCACCGGGATGAACACTTTCCATCCCAGGCGCATGATCTGGTCATAGCGGTAGCGCGGGAAGGTGGCACGGAACCACAAAAACA
>CAYIRZ010000457.1:0-2115 GCA_964365845.1 uncultured Streptomycetaceae bacterium | reverse complement strand
AGTGTCTCAGTTTGATTGTGGCGATTCCGGTAGGTATTTAAGTCTACCCTAACTGACCCACCACCGAAATTGTGATTTTTACTTTGTTCTCATTATGTTCTAATATGGCGCGGTTGTGGGTTCCGCAGCGCAGCCAGTGCCGGTGCGTGGGCAAGCAGCCCAGCCAGGAGCAGAAGGATTACTACGCCACCGCGCTGAAGTGGCTCTACGACTCGATCAAAGTGGTCAAGCCCGGCGTCACCACCCGCGACATCGCCTTGAAGTGGCCGTCGGCGAAAGAAGCCTGGGGCTACGAAGAGGAAGATCAAGCCGCCGCCAACCTGTGGGGACACGGCCTCGGCCTCGCGCAGTACGACCAGCCGGTCATTTCGCGCATCTGGTCGCTCGATCACCCGCTCGAAATCAAGGAAGGCATGACGTTCGCGCTGGAGACCCAGCACGGCAAGACGCACCAGTGGGGCGTGCGCATTGAGGAAATGCTCATCGTCAAAAAGGACGGCGTTGAAATCGTGTCCAACTTCCCGGTCGAGCAGATCACGGTCGTGGACCCGATGCCGGGCTATTCCAATTACGGGAAAATGCCGGGAACTTAAGCCGCTCAGATGGAAAGCATTTCCGAAACGCGAACCGCGGCGCACGAAGCGCCGCGGCGTTTCGGTATCATCAGCCGCCCATGCCGCTTGGCGGTGAGGATTGGCGCCACCGCCGTGTTCTACACGGATCTCGCGATCTATAACGGCGAGCATTAAGGAACCATTCCGATGAATTCATACGTCGTACCCGTCACCGCCGCTGAAGCGTGTGACGCAAACCGTTTCGGACCCAAAGCCGCCAATCAGGCGGCACTGGGGCGCGTCGGCCTCCCCATACCCGACGGTTTTTGCCTCGACGCCGCAGCGTATCGCAAACAGGTTGCCACCCTCGGTCTGGAAGAGACTGCGCGCGGCGTATTCGCTGAAAAGGACAGCGCCAAGGCCCGGCGTCATGCGCTGAACATGAAACTGGGGCTGCTGGACAACCCTATCATCCCGGAAATTCTGGATCCGCTGCTTGCGGCATGGCGGGACTTGAAAAACAGAAACAATGATGCCCTCTCCTGCGTGCGCTCGTCGGCCCTGGTCGAGGATCGTTTCGGCGCCAGTTTTGCCGGCCAGTTCGAAAGTTTCATCGGATTGGAGACCGAATCGGATTTCATCACCGCTGTGCGCTCGTGCTGGGCCGCGCTGTGGATGACCCGCGTGCTGCGCTATATGGCCACCAACAATTCCGATCCCGCGGATACGGCCATGGGCGTCCTGATTCAGCCGCTGGTATCGGCACGCGCTTCCGGTGGCGGATTAAGCCGCACCGCCGATGGCGGCATGTTGCTGAGTGCGACATGGGGACTGGGCTCGGCCATCGCCCAGGGTGAAGTCACCCCCGACCGCTATGAATTGAGCGGCGATGGAAAAGTCCTGCACATTGAGGCAGGCCGCAAGGATCATATCGTAGGCTGCGGCCATGGCGCCGAATCCGCCACCCGGGTTGCGCCCAAGGCGATGATCAGCAAGCCGTGTCTGAGCCGGGCCCAGGCTGCCGAACTTGGCGCGTTGGTGCGCCGGGCGGAAGATTTTGCGGGCATACCTGTTGAAATCGAATGGGCAATGGACGACAGCGGATTCAAAATGCTGCAGAGCCGTCCGCTGCACATGGAGAAGGCGCGTGAACCCGACAAAGTCTGGCTGCAGCACCCGCGTCTCAACGGCCATCCGGCCGGCATAGGCTGGGGCGAAGGCGAGGCGCGCATCGTGAACTGCGAGTGCGAACTCGAGCGTGTCAACCCCGGAGACATCCTGGTGACGAAAGTCGCCGGCCCGGCGCTCAGCGAGATCCTGACGCGGGTTGCCGGCGTCGTCGCCGAGCGCGGCGGCAGCACCTCTCACCTCGCCTCGCTGGCGCGCGAGCGCGGCATACCCATGGTGCTCGGTGTGCACGAAGCCACCAAGCGCATACCCGACGGCGTGCGTATCTCTGTCGACGGCGTCGCCGGCGTAGTGCGCTGGATACAGAACGCCTGACCTTAGAGTCCCTAACATAATGAAACGCGTGATGCGCTGTCACGATTTTGGCTCAGGA
>CAYIRZ010000456.1:0-2129 GCA_964365845.1 uncultured Streptomycetaceae bacterium | reverse complement strand
CTCTGTGGCCGGATTTTAAAATGCCTAAAATCGCTGAAATCGAACCGACGCCTAATCCCAACGCGATGAAGTTCATCCTCAAGGAGCCGCTGACCTGGGGAATTACGCGTTCCTACGACCATGCCGATGAAGCCGGGGACGATCCGCTGGCGGCGAAACTGTTCGAGATCGACCACGTGACCAACGTGTTCTATGTCGATCACTGGATCACGGTCACGCAGAACGGCCAGGCCGACTGGCAGGAACTGATGCGCAAGCTGGCGGTGCCGATTCGCGATGCCCCCGCGGCTGACGCGCAATCCGAGCAACTCGCGGCGCAGAGCACCGCCGCGCTCAATAGCGAGGACCTGAGCGAGGCCGACCGCGCGCGGCTCGCCAAGATCAACGAAATTCTGGACGAGCAGGTGCGGCCCTATCTGCAGGGCGACGGCGGCGATCTATACGTGCTCGGCCTCGAGGGCAACAAGCTCACCGTGCATTACCAGGGTGCCTGCGGCAGCTGTCCGAGTTCCATTTCGGGCACGCTCGCCGGGATCGAGAATCTGGTGCGGCAGATCGAGCCGGATATGGAAGTCGTCGCGGTATAGTTCAGTAGACAGGATTTACAGGATTCAACAGGATTTACAAGACTGAAACTGAACGGATATTCCAGGAAAAGATGGGAAGCAATCCTGTGAATCCTGAAAAATCTTGTTAATCCTGTCCATTTAACTCGATCAAGCAATGTCTGACTGGATTACCGTAGCCAAGGTGAGTGAACTTGCGCCCGGCCAATGGCGCACGGTCGATGCCGATGGCGCGCAGATCGTGGTGTTCAACCTCGGCGGCGAATATTTTGCGATCGAGGACGTTTGCACTCACGACGGCGGCCAGCTCACGGGCGGCACGATGGAAGGCGATCAGATCATCTGTCCGCGCCACGGCGCGCGCTTCTGCATCCGCACCGGGGACGCGCTGTCGGCGCCGGCCTACGAGCCTACCTCAAAATTTCCGGTGCGCGTCGAGGGCGGCGAGATCCAGGTCCGGGACGATCGCTGGGACTAGCCCGCATGTTTCATGACTGTCACGGTTTTGGGGTGATGGGATCAACCCGCGTGGGCGGGCGCTTGCGGCATGCGGGCTTGACTGTTTTTTTGAGCAATTTCGTCAGGCGTGATCGCCTCCGAGCGTGAGCGCATGCCGGACGCCTGAACGGCTCCGCGATACTTGATCTGCGTCAAACGCCGTGCCTGCCGGCAAACTAGAATGCACATTGCCGGCAGCGGGCCGCCCTCATGATCGCAGGTCATGCCTTCGCCGCCGGCGACCCGGCGCGCGGCGCGAAACTGCACGAAGATTGTCTGGGATGCCACGGCACCGAACTCTACGCGCCGCCGCAAGCGAAAATCAAGACGCTTTCCGCTCTCAAAAAGGAAGTGCAGAAGTGGAACGACCGCATGAACCCGAAATTCACCAGGCAGGAAATCGGAGACCTGGTCGCGTACCTGAACCGCGACTTCTACAAGTTCCCGAAGTAAAACAGCAAAGCAATAGACAGGATTAACAAGATTCGCATTTAATCTTGTTGGTCGCGTAAATCCTGTCCATTTTTGTCGACCTCAATCCAATACATGCGACACCAGCCCGTCCGCCAGCTTGGGTTCGAACCAGGTGGACTTCGTCGGCATGACTTCGCCCGTCTCGGCCACGGCCATCAAGTCTTCCATGCGCGTGGGATGGAGGGCGAAGGCGGCGGCCATCTCGCCGCTGTTTACGCGTCTCTCTAGTTCCGCCAGGCCGCGGATACCGCCGACGTATTCGATGCGATTGTCGCCGCGCAAATCCGTGATGCCCAGCACGGGCCCGAGCAAGCGGTCGGACAGCAGGCTCACGTCAAGGCGGGCCACGGGATCGCCGACGGGAATCAACTCACGGTGGAGCGCCAGGCGATACCACTGGCCGGCGAAGTACAGACCGAATTCGGCAGGGTTGGCCAATTTCGCCGGCGCAGGGTTTTTTTCCACGGCAAAGTTTTCCCGCAGCCGCGCCAGGAAAGCCCCGGCGTCCATGCCGTTCAAGTCGGCGACGACGCGGTTGTAGGCAAGGATCTGCAGCTGGCGGTAGGGGAAGATCACTGTCAGAAAGTAGTT
>CAYIRZ010000455.1:0-2148 GCA_964365845.1 uncultured Streptomycetaceae bacterium | reverse complement strand
GCTTTCGATTTTTCCGCCTTCGCATCAACGGCTACTTTCGCTTTGTCCGCCTTCGCATCAACAGCTACTTTCGATTTTTCCGCCTTTGCATCAACAGCTACTTTCGATTTTTCCGCCTTTGCATCAACAGCTACTTTCGCTTTTTCTTCTTTCTTCACTTCATCTTTTTTCGCGGCGTCAGCGGCGAAAACCGAAGCCGAACCTAAACCAAACATGACGACAACGAGCGTTGCAATTAATTTGTTCATTTTCGTTCCTGACTAAGAGAGTTAAGGGGCGATATGACCGACTATGCGTGGGCCACTAAATTTAACGCCTTAGTGGAAAAAGCGTTGACGAGCACGAGACACCCGTGAGTCGACACAGTAAGGTAAGGTGTTGTTTTATTGGATATTAGACTATTTTCTCGAGTGGCATCCGGAACAGACGGATCTTGTCGTCGGAGCGCTTGATGAGGTCGTTGGCCGCGGTGATGGCCGCGATGAGTTTCTCGAGCGGCGCGTCTTCGCTGAACCCGATCATCATCACGGCAAAGGATTGCCGGGAGTTACTTGCCCGGCGGCGCCCTGGCCCGCTTTGCCATTTCCTTGAGCACTTGTTCGGTGATGTCGGTCCCGGGACTGCTGTAGGCCACCTCTTGCAGGATCAGGTCGTACTTGCCCGCCTCGGCGATGGCCTTGATCACGATATTGGCTTCCTCGACGATCTTGGCGCGTTCCTGGTTTTTGCGCAGTTCAAGATCCTCCGCGAGGCCAAGGCTCATCTGGTCGGACTGTCTCATCATGGCCAGCAGCGAGCGCTCCCGGCCCTGCCGCTCGGCAAGCGGCATTTTATCGCCCGTTTTTTCGAGCTGTTCCCGGGCCGCTGCGATTTGTTTTTGCAGTTCCACTATCTTTTCCTGACGCGGCTCGAACTCTTTCTTCAGCCCCTCGAGTGCCCGCAGGGCCGGGGCTGATTCGTTTTCGATGCGGAAGGTGTTGACATAGCCGATCTTGTAATCCTGCGCAGCGGCGCAAGCCGCCGCCAGCATCAATACGCCCGCGTAAAGCGCGCTGCGCAGCTTCATTCGTTTTTCTCCGGAAATGGTCAAGTCCAGCGCGGCCGGGCCTTGCGGCACGCCCGGCAATTCAGATGATCGCATAAAAAGTGATTTTCTCTTAAATGGCACCATACTCCAACTGGATGAAATTGTATGTCTGCGGGCTAACGGGCGCGAGTCCGGAACCTGCCGGCCAGCCCTGCACTCGATGCCCGGCTTGACCGCGCCTCTCAAGGCTTCAGCGCATAGACCTCGTCGAACTTCTGTTCCAGCCCGACATGGGTGCCGCGCAGCCGGTCGACCACTTCCTTGGCCCAGTCGAAGTAATGCT
Source organism: uncultured Streptomycetaceae bacterium (assembly GCA_964365845.1). GTDB lineage: Bacteria > Pseudomonadota > Gammaproteobacteria > Burkholderiales > SG8-41 > CAKKQX01. The sequence goes on along the minus strand of CAYIRZ010000455.1, from coordinate 778 downwards.
GCTTCCTTTCCAGCGTCCAGCCGTGGGGCGGGTGGGCGCCGATGTCGCGCAGGTTGCAGATTTTGTCGGCGAGTTTCACCAGCTTGGCCTTCTCGCTCGAGTGCCGGGCGCGCGCCACCTGCAGGCGCTTGCGCAATTCCTTCTTGATCCACTGGGTGTCGGTGACTTCGAGCACGATGTCGGCGATCTCTTCGCCGAATTCCCCGCGCAGTTCCTGCCACGAGGTCTCGGTGTCTTCCAGCGTGTCGTGCAGCAGCGCCGCGGCGATGACTTTCGCATCCTGCACCCTGCCTTCTTCCCACAGCACGGTGGCGAGCTGGATCGGATGGTTGATGTAGGGCGAGGCTTCCTTGTTCTTGCGCCGCTGGTCGCGATGCTTGTGCGCGGCGAACGCCACCGCGCGCAGGATCAGATCGCAGGAATCCGTGTTCGCCTGCGCGATGATGTTCGCATCCGGCTTTGCCTTGTCTGGGTCGGTGGCCATGGCGTTGTCTCGGACGATATCGATACCCTATTGTTTTTATTGAATAATATTATAACACCTCAGGGAGCGGCTATAGGCGCAGTATACAGGGCGCCCATTCCCCATAGCGCGAAAGGCAGGGAAAGGATGTTGTCGGGAAAGGATTCCCGACCTACGATTGGCGCAAGAAACTTACGGGACAGGCTGCTGGCGCCGGAGATCACATGAAGGGTTCGGCGCGCTTGATCAACTCGGCGAGGCCCGGCTCGCCGGGATTCCACGGCTTGCCGGGGTGAATGATGGATACCTGGCAAC
>CAYIRZ010000454.1:0-2156 GCA_964365845.1 uncultured Streptomycetaceae bacterium | reverse complement strand
TGTCCCGTCGCTTGCCAATGCGCCCCGGACTCGGTCTCGCGCAGCGTGGTGCGGGAAGGGGCGCCAAGCGGCGTATGGATGCGATGACGGTTCGGGGCTTCCGCGGCTGCTCCCGCAACCGGGCCTGCGGCTAACGAGTCGCAGCCGCCGCGATATTGGCTGCGCTCCGCTCCTAACAGCCATCCCGTTTTGACCGCAACGCATCGCGCGGATATGATTGAGACAGGCTCTAATACCCATGAATCCCCCACAATGCCCTTCATGAAAGAAATCCTCGTCCTCTACTACAGCCACCATGGCGCGGTGAAACAGATGGCGCAACTCGTGGCGCGCGGCATCGAACAGGTGGATGGCGTCGCGGCGCGCGTGCGCACCGTTCCCAAGGTATCGGCCGTATGCGAAGCCGTCGAAAGCGCGATGCCCGATGCGGGCGCGCCCTACGCCGAGATCAAGGATCTGGAAGAGTGCATCGGCCTTGCACTGGGGTCTCCCACGCGTTTCGGCAACATGGCAGCGCCGCTCAAGTACTTCTGGGACTCGACCTCCGGGTTGTGGCTGAAGGGCGCCTTGGCCGGCAAGCCCGCCGCGGTATTCACCTCGACCGCCAGCCTGCACGGCGGGCAGGAAACGACGCTGCTTTCGATGATGCTGCCGCTCATGCATCACGGCATGGTGCTCTTGGGGCTTCCCTATTCCGAGCCGGAACTCCTCACCACCTCAAGCGGCGGCACACCCTACGGACCCAGCCATCATGCCGGCGCGACGGGCGACCAGCCGCTCACCGAGCACGAGAAGAAGCTGTGCATGGCACTTGGGCGACGGCTGGCCGAAATTGCGCTTAGGCTGACGGCATGAGCGCCGATCGTCTTCATGCCCTCAGCGCGGGCAGCCTGATCGCGCTGATTTTTTTGTGTCTGGCGTGGGAGCTGTGGCTGGCGCCGCTGCGCCCCGGCGGTTCGTGGCTGGTATTGAAGGTGCTGCCGCTGCTGGCGCCGCTGTTCGGCATCCTGCGCCGGAAAATTTACACCTATCAGTGGTCTTCGATGCTGATCCTCGCCTATGTGATCGAAGGCGTGGTGCGTGGCTATTCCGAAACCGGATTGTCCGCGCAACTCGGGCGCATCGAGATCGCGCTGGCGCTGTTGTTTTTTTTCAGCGTCATTGCCTATGTCCGGACCAGCGGGCGCGCTGTGTCTGGCGCCGGAAAACAAGAAAAATAAGCGTGATCAGAGACTTGGGCGTTTATCGCTACAGCTGCGGATTCAGCCGCTCGAGCTTGGAGTGCAGCTTGTTGAGCGCGTTGATATAGGCTTTGGCGGAAGCGACTACGATGTCGGTATCCGCGCCCTGGCCGTTGACGATGCGCCCGCCTTTCGATAGCCGCACGGTCACCTCGCCCTGAGAATCGGTACCGCTGGTAATGTTGTTGACCGAGTACAGCAACAGGTCGGCGCCGCTCTTCGCCACCAACTCGATCGCCTTGAACGAGGCATCGACCGGACCGCTGCCGTGCGATTCGCACTGGCGTTCCTTGCCGTCCTCCGAGATGACGATCCTGGCGAACGGCAACTCGCCGGTCTCGGAGTGCGCGGTGAGCGACACCAGCTTGAAGTGCTCATTCTCGACGTGCTCGATCTCTTCTTCCGTGATCAGCGCCTGAAGGTCTTCATCGAAGATTTCGCGCTTCTTGTCGGCGAGGTCCTTGAAGCGCTTGAAGGCGGCATTCAGCGCCTCCTCGGATCCGAGCTCGATGCCGATCTCATGCAAGCGGGTCTTGAAGGCGTTGCGGCCCGAGAGCTTGCCCAGTGTCAGGCGGTTGGTGCTCCAGCCCACAGACTCGGCGCTCATGATCTCGTAGGTTTCGCGGTGCTTGAGCACGCCATCCTGGTGAATGCCGGATTCATGCGCGAAGGCGTTGGCGCCGACGATCGCCTTGTTCGGTTGCACGGGGTAGCCGGTAATGCTCGAAACCAGTTTCGATGCCGGCACGATCTGCGTGGCATCGATGCTGGTTTCACACGGAAACACATCCTGGCGGGTGCGCACCGCCATCACGATTTCCTCGAGCGAGGCGTTGCCCGCGCGCTCACCGAGGCCGTTGATCGTGCACTCGACCTGGCGCGCGCCGTTGAGCACTGCGGACAGCGAGTTGGCAA
>CAYIRZ010000453.1:0-2171 GCA_964365845.1 uncultured Streptomycetaceae bacterium | reverse complement strand
CATATTCCAGGAGCTTGAAGCCATGAAACGTCCCATGCGCGTCGCGGTCACCGGGGCCGCCGGCCAGATCGGCTACAGTATGTTGTTCAGAATCGCCGGCGGCGAGATGCTGGGCAAGGACCAGCCCGTCATCCTGCAATTACTCGAAATTCCCGATGAAAAAGCTCAGAAAGCGCTCAAGGGCGTGATGATGGAGCTGGACGACTGCGCTTTCCCGCTGCTGCAGAGCATGATTGCGGCCTCCGATCCCATGGTGGCGTTCAAGGATGCCGAAGTGGCACTGCTGGTTGGCGCCCGGCCCCGGGGCCCGGGGATGGAGCGCAAAGACCTGCTTGAAGCCAACGGCAAAATCTTCGGCCCGCAGGGCAAGGCCCTGTCGGAAGTCGCGAGCCGCGCGGTCAAGGTCCTCGTGGTGGGCAATCCGGCAAACACTAACTGCCTGATTGCAATGAAAAATGCACCGAGCCTCCCACCCGGAAACTTCTCGGCCATGATGCGCCTCGACCACAATCGCGCGCTTACCCAGATCGCGCAGAAGACCGGCAAGCCAGTGGCAAGTGTGCGGAAAATGGCCGTCTGGGGCAATCATTCGGCCACGCAGTATCCCGATATCTTTCATGCCGAAGTCGATGGTAAAAAAGCCTGGTCGCTGATCAATGATCAAACCTGGCTGGAGAAGGAATTCATCCCCACCATCCAGAAGCGCGGCGCCGCGATCATCGAGGCGCGCGGGCTCTCGTCCGCCGCCAGTGCGGCGAACGCGGCCATGGACCACATCCGCAACTGGGTTTACGGCACACCCGAGGGCGACTGGGTCAGCATGGGCATTCCGGCCGACGGCAGCTACGACATCCCGGAAGGCGTCATTTTCGGTTATCCCGCGACCTGCGAGAACGGCATCTATAAAATCGTCAAAGGACTCGATGTCAGCGACTTCAGCCGCGCCCGCATGCAGGTGACGCTCAAGGAACTGCATGAAGAACGCGATGCCATAAAGCACCTTCTGGGCTAATGCCGGTGAGCGGTGAGTCGTAAGCGGTAAACGGTAAGCGGTAAGCGGTAAGCGGAAAAGACCAAAGCATCGGCCGCCAGTTTCGCTCTTACGGCTCACTGCTCACGGCTTACGGCCGCTCACTGCTTACGGCTTACGGCTTACGACTCACTTACACGGCTTACTGCTTACTGATCGGAGGACAAACGATGAGCAGCAACGACTCTTCCACCGCCCCCAAGCCCAAGAAATCGGTGGCGCTGTCGGGCGTCCCGGCAGGTACTACCGCGCTGTGCACCGTCGGCCGCAGCGGCAACGATCTGCACTACCGTGGCTATGACATTCTCGATATCGCAGATCAATGCGAGTTCGAGGAAGTCGCCTACCTGCTGGTGCACGGAAAACTGCCCACTAGCGCCGAACTCGCCGGCTACAAGCTCAAGCTGAAAGCGATGCGCGGACTGCCCGAGTCCGTGCTCGAAGCGCTGGAACGCGTACCGGCCGCGGCGCACCCGATGGACGTGATGCGCACCGGCTGTTCCGTGTTGGGCACGATACTGCCGGAAAAGGACGACCACAACCTGCCCGGCGCGCGCGACATCGCCGACCGCCTCATGGCCTCGTTCGGCTCGATGCTGCTCTACTGGTACCATTACAGCCACAACGGCCGGCGCATAGCCGTCGAGACCGACGATGACTCGATCGGCGGCCACTTCCTGCATCTGCTGCATGGGCGGCCGCCCCAGGATTTCCGGGTCAAGGCCATGCACACTTCGCTCAACCTCTACGCCGAACACGAGTTCAATGCTTCGACTTTCGCCGCGCGCGTGATCGCCGGCACCGGCTCCGACATGTATTCGGCGATCACCGGCGCGATCGGCGCGCTGAGAGGCCCCAAGCACGGCGGCGCCAACGAGGTGGGATTCGAAGTCATGAACCGTTATGAAACCCCTGACGAAGCGGAAAACGATATCGTCACGCGCATCGCCAACAAGGAGGTCGTGATCGGTTTCGGTCATCCGGTCTATACCATCGCCGATCCGCGCAACAAGGTGATCAAGGAAGTCGCCCGCACGCTGTCGAAAGACACCCACGACATGAGAATGTTCGACGTCGCCGAGCGCATCGAAACGGTGATGATGCGCGAGAAGAAGATGTTCGCCAACCTCGACTGGTTCTC
>CAYIRZ010000452.1:0-2182 GCA_964365845.1 uncultured Streptomycetaceae bacterium | reverse complement strand
AGGAACACGTCCTTGAACTGCACCATGCCGGAATTGGTAAAGAGCAGCGTCGGGTCGTTGCCCGGCACCAGCGGGCTCGACGCGACAATGGCGTGTCCCTTGCCGGCAAAATACTCCAGAAACTTCTTGCGGATCTCGCTGCTTTTCATCTAACGGCCTCGACTTGCCTGTGTTTTATCTCTGCCTGCGTCACGGCAGGCGCTTGATTTCCTCGACCCGCAGTCCCAGCGACTGTCCGCCGATAATCATCGCGCTTTTCACGGTCCCTTTCAGGGCAATGCGGTCGTTGACCGCCGGCAAATTCCCCTCAGTGACGACTGCGATCTCTCCGGTATCGTCCTGCAGTGCGTACGTCTTTATATTCAGCAGCGGCACCTTGGTCACATCCCTGACCGTACCCTTGAGCTTGACTTCCCTACCCTCGAAATTCGCCGGAGCGGCCACGATATCCTTGACCGGCGTGTAGCCGAACGGCAGGTAATCACAGCCGGCAAGCATCAGCACCGCAAGCAATGCGGCCCAGGTCCTGTTAGAGCCTCTAATCATCATCACCACCCTGTTTGATAACGCGCAATACCGTTTCCAGCGCAAAGCCGCGGCTTTGCATGAACCTCGCCTGCTTTGCACGCTCGGCCATGTCGCGCGGAAGCTTCCCGAATTTCCTCTGCCACACCGCGCGCGCCGCCTCGATATCGCCCTCCTTGAGCTGCGGCAACGCCTGCGCCACCAGTTCCTCGGCGATACCCTTGTCGAGCAGTTCCTGCCGGATACGCTGGCTGCCAAGCTTGCCGCGCCGCACATGGATAAGCTGCTCGACCACGCGCTGCTCGGACAGCCAGCCGCGGCGAACCAGATCCTCGATCAGGTTTGCAACCTCGTCCGGATCCCGCGCATGGGGTGCCAGCTTGCGCTGCAGCTCCAGCCGCGAATGCTCGCGCCGCGCCAGCAGCCTCAACGCGCGGGCACGCAGACTGGGTTCCAGCTTATTTTTCTTCGGCGGGGACCGCTGCTCCACTGACTATGCCTATCGCGGCGCGGATCTTGGCTTCGATTTCCTGCGCGGTCTCGGGGTGTTCCCTCAGATAGTCGCGCGTATTGTCCTTGCCCTGCCCGATGCGCTCCTTGCCGTAGGTATACCACGCGCCGGACTTGTCGATGATCTTGTGCACGACGCCGAGCTCGATGATCTCGCCCTCGCGTGAAATCCCCGTGCCGTAGAGGATGTCGAATTCGGCCTGGCGGAATGGCGGCGCCACCTTGTTCTTTACAACCTTGACGCGCGTCTCCGAGCCGATCACCTCGTCGCCCTTCTTGATCGCGCCGATGCGCCGGATATCGAGCCTGACCGAAGCGTAGAACTTGAGCGCGTTGCCGCCGGTGGTGGTCTCGGGGTTGCCGAACATCACGCCGATTTTCATGCGGATCTGGTTGATGAAAATCACCAGGGTGTTGGAGCGCTTGATGTTGGCGGTGAGCTTGCGCAATGCCTGGGACATCAGCCGCGCCTGCAGCCCCATCTGCGGCTCGCCCATCTCGCCTTCGATTTCCGCCTTGGGCACCAGCGCCGCGACCGAGTCGATCACCACCACGTCGACCGAACTCGACCGCACCAGCATGTCGGCGATTTCAAGCGCCTGCTCGCCGTTGTCGGGCTGTGAAATCAGCAACTGCTCGACGTCGACGCCGAGCTTGGCCGCATACTGCGGATCGAGCGCATTCTCGGCATCGATAAAGGCCGCGGTGCCGCCGAGCTTCTGCATCTGCGCGATCACCGACAGCGTCAGCGTGGTTTTGCCCGATGATTCCGGGCCGTAGATCTCGACCACGCGCCCGCGCGGCAGCCCGCCGATGCCGAGCGCGATATCGAGGCCGAGCGAGCCGGTGGACACGACCTCGATGTCCCGCGAAATCGGGGACTCGCCCAGACGCATGATCGAGCCCTTGCCGAACTGCTTTTCAATCTGCGACAACGCGGCAGCCAGGGCTTTACTTTTGTTTTCGTCCATTTTCATCCTCTGAAATCAAGCTTTGGATTATGTCATAAGTCGCTTAACGCCGGCAGCTCATTCCGGATGACCTGCAGGTGCTTATTTTGGAAGGCCTTCCAGCAGGCGCAGCACGCCTTCAAGCGCATGTTCCACCGACTGCTTGCGCACCGCTTCGCGATCGCCCGCAAAATGTT
>CAYIRZ010000451.1:0-2213 GCA_964365845.1 uncultured Streptomycetaceae bacterium | reverse complement strand
GCAAAGGATTACCGACCTACTACTTCTGGATTCCCGCCTTCGCGGGAATGACAAAACCATACTTGATCAGAGCTTCCCTACGCGGCGCTTTCAGCGGCGGTGCGCCCGGCGGCATCCGGATCATAGGCCAGCACCGGCGCGAGCCAGCGCTCGGTCTCGGCGAGCGTCATGCCCTTGCGCCGCGCATAGTCCTCGACCTGGTCCTTTGCAATCTTGCCGACCGCAAAATAGCGCGATTCGGGATGGGCAAAGTAAAAACCGCTGACCGCGGAAGCCGGATACATCGCATACGATTCGGTGAGCGTGATGCCGAGGGCTTCGGGGTTCAGCATCTTGAACAGCGGCCCCTTCTCGGTATGGTCCGGGCACGCCGGATAGCCCGGCGCGGGGCGGATGCCGCGGTACTTTTCCGCGATCAGTGCGTCGTGGTCGAGCTGCTCGTCTCTGGCATAACCCCAGAATTCCTTGCGTACCCGTTTGTGCAGCAGCTCGGTAAATGCCTCGGCCAGCCGGTCGGCAAGCGCCTTGAGCATGATGGCGTTATAGTCGTCGTGCCCGGCCTCGAAGTCTTTGACCCGTTGCTCGATGCCGATGCCTGCCGTGACGACAAAGGCGCCGATGTAATCCCTGATGCCAGTCCCCTTGGGCGCGATGAAGTCGCCGAAACAGAGATTGGGATTGCCGGCGGGCTTGACGTTCTGCTGGCGCAGGTTGTGCCAGATCATCAGCACACGGTCGCGCTTTTCGTCGGCGTAGATCTCGATATCGTCGCCATCGTTCACACTGTTGGCCGGGAACAGCCCGAATACCGCGTTGGCCGTAAGCCATCTGCCCTGGACGATCTTCTTCAGCATAGCCTTGGCGTCGGCCAGTACCTTGCGCGCTTCGCTGCCCACGACCTCGTCGTCGAGGATCTTCGGATAAGAACCCGCAAGATCCCAGGTCTGAAAGAACGGACCCCAGTCGATGTAATCCGCGATTTCGGCAAGATCATAGTTCTTGAGCTGTCGTATTCCCGGAGCCGCGGGCTGTGGCGGCGCGTAAGCTGTCCAGTCGGTCCTGAAGCGGTTGGCACGCGCCTTTTCGAGCGGGACGAGAGCGGGGCCTTTCTTGCCCGCGTGCTGCACGCGGATTTTCTCGTAATCCTCGCTGACCTCGCCGAGGTACTTGCGCCGCGCCGCATCGTCGTCGGCGAGCAGGTTGCTGCATACCGTCACGCTGCGCGAAGCGTCCGGCACCCACACGGTCGGGCCGTTGGTGTAGCCCGGCGCGATCTTCACCGCGGTGTGGGTGCGCGAAGTCGTGGCGCCGCCGATCAGCAGGGGTAGCGTGAAGCCCTGGCGCTGCATCTCGCGCGCTACATGCGCCATTTCCTCGAGCGAGGGCGTGATCAGCCCCGACAGGCCGATGATGTCGCATTTCTCGTCGCGCGCGGTATCGAGAATCTTCTGGCACGGCACCATCACGCCCATGTTGACGACTTCGTAGTTGTTGCACTGGAGCACGACCGATACGATGTTCTTGCCGATGTCGTGCACGTCGCCCTTGACCGTGGCAACCACGATCTTGCCCTTGGGCTTGGAATCGCCGAGCCGGGCCTTCTCGGCCTCGATGTACGGGATGAGATGGGCAACCGCCTGCTTCATCACGCGCGCCGATTTCACCACTTGCGGCAGGAACATCTTGCCCGCGCCGAACAGGTCGCCGACGATATTCATGCCGTCCATCAGCGGGCCTTCGATCACATGGATCGGGCGCCCGCCCTGCTTTTCCATCTTCTGGCGCGCCTCCTCGGTGTCCTCGACGATCCACTGCGTGATGCCTTGCACCAGCGCGTGCGAGAGCCGCTTCTCGACCGGGTCGTTGCGCCATTCGAGGTTCTGCTCCGCCTTCGCGCCGCCCGCCTTGAGCGTGCCGGCGAACTCGATCATGCGCTCCGTGGCGTCGGGCCGGCGGTTGAGCACCACGTCTTCTGCGCGCTCGCGCAACTCAGGGGCAAGCTCATCGTAGACGCCGACCATGCCGGCGTTGACGATGCCCATGGTCATGCCGGCCTTGATCGCGTGGTAAAGAAACACGGTATGGATCGCCTCGCGCGCGGGATCGTTGCCGCGAAACGAGAAGCTCACGTTCGACACGCCGCCGCTCACCTTGGCATAGGGCAGGTTCTGGCGGATCCAGCGCGTGGCCTCGATGAAATCCACCGCGTAGTT
>CAYIRZ010000450.1:0-2214 GCA_964365845.1 uncultured Streptomycetaceae bacterium | reverse complement strand
TCCCGGCGCCGGTAATGTCCGACAGCGTACGCGAATAGAGGCACGGCGTGTCCATTACGCTGCCGTGAATCGCTGCCGCGGCCTCCCGGATGTGCTGCAGCGTTACGCTCATGGCTAATTAAGCACGGCCAGCCAATCGACGGCGATGACGCCGTCGGCGCCGGCGAGCACCGGGTTGAGATCGAGCTCTTGCAGGCGCCCGCCCGCAGCGGCACCGAACTGCGATACCGCGCTGATCATCCGCATCAACGCCTCGCGATTCACCGGCGGCCTGCCGCGCACGCCGTCGAGGATCGCTTTGCTCCTGAGATCGTCCAGCATCTTTCCCGCTTCGGCCGGCGTCAGCGGCGCCGCCCTGAACGCCACGTCCTTCAGCACTTCGATGTGAATGCCACCCAGCCCCACCATCACCACCATGCCGAACACCGGGTCGTTCTGAAGCCCGATGACCAGTTCGACATCGCCCTGCGCCATCGCCTGCACGATCACGCCATCGAGCCTGGCTTTGGGCTGGTAGTGCCGCGCGTTTCCCATGACGGTTTGGAATGCAGCCCTGACCGCCGCTTCGTCCCCGAGGCCAAGCCGCACGCCCTGCGCCTCGGTCTTATGGGGAATGTCGGGGGATTCGATCTTGAGCGCCACCGGGTAGCCCAGCCTCTGGGCGGCGGCCACCGCGGCTTCGGCGGTATGCGCCAACTCGGCGCGGGCGCTGGCAATCCCGCACCTGTCCAATAGTTGCTGCGCAGTCATGCTTGCCACCGGACCGGCAACCGCCGGCAAATCTAGCCTGGGCAGCTGCAATGCCGTGCGCGCCGCCTGGTTCGCCAGCCAGTGACGGCGTGCCGCGGCATATTTCACTAACGCCGCCACCGCATCCACCGCCGGCTCCGCGCCGCGCAGCACCGCTATGCCGTGCTCGCGCAAGGCTTGCAACGCTTGGTCCGGCGCAGCAACCCAGCACACGATGAACGGCTTGGTCGCCTGCCTCTGAATATCCTTGAAAATATCAATTAAAACATCAACATACGAATTCATCAATTGCAGCCAGACGATACCGACATGAACCTGCGGATCGGACAGCACGATGCGCACGGCTTCGCGCAGCAATGCCGGTTCGGCAACGAATTGACCGGTGATATCCACCGGGTTGCCGGCGGCGCCGAACCCCGGGATCACCTGTTGCAGCGCCTGTTGCGTGGAGCCATGCAGCACCGGAACCTGCAAACCCAGTTCCTCGGCGCGATCGGCCATCAGCACGCCGGCGCCGCCGGATTGCGTGACGATGCCCAGCCCGCTGCCTTCAGGCAGGCCGCTGCAGGCGAACACCTCGACCATGTCGAGCATGTGTTCTTCATTGCGGGCGCGGATGATGCCATGGCCCCGGATCACGCCGTCGAATACATTGTCCGCTCCGGCCAGCGCGCCGGTATGAGAAGCGGCCGCACGCGCGCCAGCGCCGGTCTTGCCGACTTTGGTCAGCACCAGCGGTTTTGCCTGCTGCAGCGCGAAATCGGCAAGTTCGAGCAGCCCCGGCCCGTCCTTGAGCCCTTCGATGTAGCCGGCACCGACCTTGATGCGAGGATCGCTCAGTACCTCACGCATGACCTGCACGAAATCGATGTCGCCTTCGTTGCCGGTGTTGACGAAATAGCCCAGCCCCAGACCGCGGCGCCGCGCCAGCGCCGCGATGGCCGTGCCGAAAGCGCCCGATTGCGTGACAAAGCCGACCGGCCCCGCCGGCGTGTCACCGTCGGCGAACTGGCCGAAGGTCGCAATGACCTGGTCGAAGGCATTGATGAGGCCGAGGCAATTGGGTCCGCACAAGCGCAGGCCCGATTCGCGCGCCGCAGCCACCACCTCGGCTTCCAGCGCGCGGCCCGCCGCGCCGGTTTCGGCAAAGCCCGAGCTGAACACCACCGCCGACTTCACGCCCTGCCGTCCGAGATCGCGCACGGCGCCGGCCACCAACCGGGCGGGCAGCGCAACGACCGCGAGATCGACGGGGCCGGGCACGGCGGCGATGTCCGGATAGCACTTGAGCGGGCCTATCGTTTCGTATTTCGGATTGACCGGGAAAATCCTGCCGGCATAGCCTTTTTCGAGCAGGTACTTGAGGGTGCGCCCGTTGACCTTGGCGAAGTCGGCGGAGGCGCCAAGGATCGCGATGGTTTTAGGATGGAGTAAAGCCTGAATGCCGTTCATTGTCGTCCATAT
>CAYIRZ010000449.1:0-2215 GCA_964365845.1 uncultured Streptomycetaceae bacterium | reverse complement strand
GATGTTATAAGCAGTTCTCAGATCAGCCATGACTTTCCCCTGTGCGCCATGCCCGGGAAACGCAGCATGGTGTATTTATTCGAAAGGAGAAAAAGATTATCCGGGCACGCGTTCGGGAGTCAAGCTGCCGGGGTGAAAAAACACGTCAGCCTTCGAGATAGTCCACCAGTTGACCGCTCACCAAACGCAGCCGCCGGCTGGTGAGGGTTACGATCTTCATCAGCATCTTCACGCCCAAAGCGGGATGCTCGTGCAGGATGCGACGAAAATCGTCGCGCGTGAGGATGGCCAGCGTGGTGGACTGGGAGAGCATGCAGGTCGCCGAACGCGGTTCGCCGTCGATCAGCGCCATTTCCCCCACCGTCTTGCCCGCGCCGATCTCGCTGATGCGCTTGTTGCCGGCGGCGCTGTCCTGCTTGAAAATCTCAGCCGCGCCCTCGATCACCACGCACATGAAGCTGCCGCTCTCGCCCTCTTGAAACAACACGGTATGGGGTGCGCCGCGATAAGCCTGCATGTAGCGCGCCAGTTGTGCGATTTCGTGGCCTTCCAGGTCCGCAAACGCCCGGCTCTCGGCCAGCAGGTTTCGCAGTTCTGCCTGAAAGGGCGCCCCCGAGCCCAGCAGTTCGAGCGCCCCGAGGCCGCGGTTGGAACGATCAGCGCTCATGCCGCCGCCTCGCAACGCACACGTGTTTCATTATGTTCAACAGCGATTCGTTAACGCTACGCGTTCCGGTGAATGGGGCCAAGTCCGACAGGCTGCTAGGCAGTCGTTTTAATGCCCGCCCGGTTGCGCCGGCGGTCGAGCCACCAGGCAAGCGCCGGCAGCATGAAAAACCCCCCGGGCATCACCAGCATGACGAGGTAGGGACTGATCTGGGACAGACGCTGCAGATGCAGCGCCAACTGCGCCTTGTCGTCGGAACTCCAGCACTGCTTGTTGCGTGGCTTCATCAGCAGGGGCATAAGTCCCCTGACCTGCAGGATTTCGTTCTGCAAATACTTTTTTTCGCGCGCAGTAAGCTCTCGTAGCGACTTAAACGTCATGATGGTGCGACCGTTGATTTGATTGAAGCGCGGCATGCCGCAATTACTCTTCCTACGGCCGAAACCGGATTTTCTTTAGGCGCTGGATTTGCGCGGCCACAGCCGCACCGAGCGCAAGGCGCGCCATATGAACAAGCCGCGGCCGGCCCAGCTCAGCAGATTGCGCCGGCCGATCGCCGCCACAGCCAGGATACCGGCTGCAAGCAGCAGCGGATGCGCTTGCAGATAGCGCACCACGGCGATTCCCCGGTCGACCATGCCGAGCGGCTTCTGCAACCGCAAGCAGGAGGCCGAGATCACGATGCGCTGCTGTTCGGCACGAGCAATCAGTCGCTCCTTGCGGCGCGCGAGCTCAGTCAGGCTGTCGGTAAACATCGGCAGGAGTGAGTTGTTGCCGGTCTTTGGCAAGCTCGGCGATGCTGGCTGAAAACAGCCCGGACTTCTGGCGGATCTTGTTGCGCACAACAAGCCATAAAACCCCGCCGATTCCAAGATACAGAACGGCAAACAGCATCGTGACCAGCGCGCGGTGGGTATCCCAGAACCAGACCACCACGAACAACGTCAGCATCACGACACCGAGCGCGGAAAAGAACAGGGCGGCAAACGATCCGAGCAGGATCTGCAGCAGGCGCAACCGCTCTTCTGCAAGCTCGGTAGAGAGCAGTTCCAGACGCGTTTGCGCCAACGCAACCAGCGTCGTCGCCAGGTTGCGCAGCGAGACGAACAGCCCGGGGGACTGGGCCGGGTCTTGGCCGGAGTTTTCCACGGCCAAGCCGGTCAGCGCCGGCCGATCAGCAGACCGATGAGCAGGCCGACGCCGGCTGCGATGCCGACCGCCCTCCAGGGATTGTCGTGCACGTAATCGTCGGTTGCGCGCGCCGCCTGCTTGGTCTTGTCGATCATGATGTCTTCGGCTTCAGCCAGCTTGATCTTGACACGGTGCAGGCTGTCCTGGATTTTCTCGCGCGCGGCGGCGGCTTTTTCGCCGGCCTGGCTGGCGGTCGCACGCAGCAGATCTTCGGCATCGCTGATGACGATTTTCAGATCCTGCACCAGCTTGTCTTTGGTGACTGCAGTTTCGGTAGTCATGGAATCCTCAGTGTTTGGTGCTTTTCATTTCAGGAGTTTGTCGAACCCAAGTCCGACAAACTCCTAGCATGCTACC
>CAYIRZ010000448.1:0-2220 GCA_964365845.1 uncultured Streptomycetaceae bacterium | reverse complement strand
CCGAACTGCATCCAGATCGACACTCATTTCCGCAGTCTGATTGGCAATCCGAATGGCAGTCGCTGGAGCACCCCTCGTCCGAAGATGTGATATTGAGTAGCGAATTACTAAATATTCTCGAATGAGGGTGAATCCGCGGCCCTCCTAATCTTGACAGTACGAGTTGTAGCGCTCGCTGTTGAGTTCTACTTTCCTCTAGAGCACGCTGAACCAGGACTGCAAGCTCAGCAGTCCTATCTTGGTCTGTTCGATCATTGCTCTCGCTCATTAACGCCTCCGCTGAATATAAATATCTTGCGAGTTTTAAATGTACTTAATATTTCGGTTGCCAACTTTGAACCCGTGGGAGCACATAACCGGGTTGGGCCAGCGCAAGTTACGGATCTTACAATATAAGGCCGTAAGATAGGGGTAATTCATACGCTTAGCGGCGAATTAAATAAAACGCGCGCTTCAAGGAGAGGAGCGCTGCCTCGCGCCCGCCGCCATTTCCTACACTGAGAAAAACGGAGATCGACGAATTTTCTCCGTGACCTCCGTGTGCTCCGTGCGAACCCTGGTACTGAACTGTATTTTCTTGGCGCTCTTGGCGCTCTTGGCGTCTTGGCGGTTAAACTTTTTCGCCCTTACAACCCAGCCCGGCTTTTCCCTTTCACCGCACGATTCACCACGTTGATCGGCCATTCCCCGGACAGGACACGGCGCACCTCGTTCGGCGCGCCTTCCTGCAGACCCACCATCGCCTGTTCGCTGTACCACGCGGCGTGCGGATTGATGATCACGTTCTCGCGGTTACGCAGCGGATGGGGATTGGGCAGCGGTTCCGGGTCCGTGGTATCGACTGCGCAGCCGGCGATTTTTTTCGCGTCGAGCGCGCGCACCAGCGCATCGGTGTCGATGAGCGGCCCGCGGCCGCAGTTGATGAGCACGGCGTTGGGTTTCATGAGCGAGAAAGTCTCGTCGTTCATCATCTTGCGTGTCTGCGGCATGAGGGGAGCGTGCAGCGACACGAAATCCGCCTGCTTGAGCAGGTCATTCAGTTCGACCTTGGTTCCGGGCGCGTCGAACTGGCCCTGTTTGACGAAGGGATCGGCATACAGCACTTTCATGCCGAAGGCGGCGGCGCGCGCTGCCACCTGGCGTGCGATGTTGCCGAAGCCGACCAATCCCAGCGTGCTGCCGGCGATGCGGAACATCGGCTTGCCGGGCGGCACGGCCCAGGTCCCGGCACGCACCTGCCGGTCATAGAAGGTGATCTTGCGCGCGGCAGACAGCAGCAGCGCCATGGTGTGCTCGGCCACTTCCTCGATGCAGTAGGTGGGGTTGTTGGTGACGATGATGCCCGCCGCCGTTGCCGCTTCGAGATCGATGGTGTCCACGCCGATGCCGTAGCGGGCGATGATCCTGCACTTGGGCATCCTGGCCATCACGTCCGCGGTGATGGGACCGGCATAGGTGTTGAGCAGCGCATCGCAATCGGCCGCCTGCGTGATGAATTCCTCGGGTTTCTTGGTTTGCAACGGAACCAGTTCCACCGCATCGCCCAGAATTTTTCTTTCCACGTCCACCGATTCCCAGACGTAGTCGGTGAGTACCACTTTCGTTTTTGCAGCCATGTCGATTTCCTTTTTAATGTACAAACGGCAAATCAGCCACAAAGAACACCATCAGCCACAGAGATCACAGAGGATTCCTTTCAATACCCGCTTGACGGGTACACAGAGAAAGTCGAAATTCCCAAGTCATCATAAATTTCGTATTGCTGTTCTTATGCGTTTTCCCTGTGTCGCAGATATGTATCTAATTGTTTTTATTAGGCATTCTCTGTGGCCTCTGTGACCTCTGTGGCTAACGATTTTGGGTTATTAGACTGCGATCACTTTGGCGCGCCATAGATTTCCGGATTCCAGCAGTTCGGCGGCTGCTTGCCTTCGAGCAGCGCGAGGATGTTGTCGACCACGACATTGGCCATGCCTACGCGCACCTCCTTGATCGCGCTGCCCATGTGCGGGGTCAACACCACATTGGACATCGTGAGCAGCTCGGGATCGGGATGCGGTTCGTGTTCGTAGACGTCAAGGCCGGCGCCGGCGATCTGCTTCGCCTTGAGCGCGCGCACCAGCGCTTTTTCGTCGACGATGGGGCCGCGCGCGGAATTGACGAGATACGCCGTCGGTTTCATCAGGCCGAATTCGCGGTCGCTGAACAGATGCCGGGTCT
>CAYIRZ010000447.1:0-2224 GCA_964365845.1 uncultured Streptomycetaceae bacterium | reverse complement strand
TATCCATTCCCAACCCGGTAAAAGAGATGATGAAGGCCGGCAAAGTCGCGCTGGGCATGAACGTGCGTCTCGTGCGCTCGGGCGACATCGCGCGCATCGCCAAATCGAGCGGCCACGATTTCATCTTCATCGACATCCAGCACTCGCTGTTCAACATCGAGACCGTCGGCCACATCGCGCAGGCGGCGCTCGGCTGCGGCATCGCGCCACTGGTGCGCGTGCGCAGTTGCGACGATCCGGACACTTCGGTGCTGCTCGACAACGGCGTCACCGGCATCGTCTTTCCCGACATCAGCACCGCCGACGAAGCGCGGCGCGCAGTCAACCGCGCCCGCTTCCCGCCGATCGGCACGCGCTCGGTCAGCGGCGGCTACACCATCTTCGACTTCCGCCCGGTGAACGTCGCCGATGCGGTGCCGGCGCTGCAGGACAACACGCTGGTGGTGTGCATGATCGAGACCAGAGAAGGCCTGGAGAATATCGAGGAAATCTGCGCCGTGGACGGCATCGATGTGATCCACGTCGGCTCCAACGATCTGCTGACTGCGCTGGGCAAGCCCGGCACCTTCGGCAGTCCCGAGCACCTCGCCGCGCTGGACCGCGTGATATCGGCGGCGGTGAAGCACGGCAAGATCCCCGGAGTGGGCGGCGACCGCAACGTCGCCCGCCAGGCCGAATTCATCCGCAAGGGCGCGCGCTTCATCACCACCAACAGCGAGATCGCCTTCATCATGGCGGAAGCCTCGCGCGTGACGGGCGAACTGCGCAAGGCGCTCGGAGACAAGGCTTAAGAAACAAATCCCAATCCATTAGCCACAGAGGATTCCTTACAATACCCGCTTGACGGGTACACAGAGGGCACAGAGAAAACCCATAAAGATTATTAAAACAATCGGATACGAATCACGTTTCGTTGTTTGTTTTTCCTCTGTGTACCCGTCAAGCGGGTATTGAAAAGAAAACTCTGTGCTCTCTGTGGCAGATAGTTTTTGATCTTAATCGGCGCACCCCTCAAGGAGGAGATATCCCATGTTCAAGACGCAATCGCTCATCGTCAAAGCTCTCGGGCTGCTGTTCGCAGGCTTTGCCGCCGTCGCGGCCGCGGCGTCCTATCCTGACAAGCCAGTGCGGCTCATCGTCCCCTTCCCGCCCGGCGGCAGCAACGACATCGTCGGCCGCCTGATCGGCTCCGAGCTGACTTCGCGGCTGAAACAGCAGGTGGTGATCGACAACCGCGGCGGCGCCGGCGGCATGATCGGCACCGAACTCGCCGCCAACTCGCAGCCCGACGGCCACACGCTGCTCGTCATCTCCGTCGCGTATGCCTACAACCCCTCGATCTTCAAGTCCCATCTGAGATTCGACCCGGAGAAATCATTTACCCCGGTCGCCCTGATCGGCACCGGGCCCAACGCGTTCACGGTCCATCCCAAGCTGCCCGTCAATTCAGTGAAAGACGTGATCGCGCTGGCCAAGGCCAAGCCGGGCACGCTGTATTACGCCACAGCGGGCATCGGCAGCTTCCAGCACCTGGGCGCTGAAATGTTCCGGCTGATGGCCGGCATCAATATCGTGCACGTGCCGTTCAAGGGCGGCGGACCGGCGATGGCCGACGTCATCGCCGGCAATACGCAGATCACCATCGGCTCGCTGATCCAGGTCATGCCCTATATTCAGTCGGGGCGGCTCAAAGTACTGGCCACCGGCGGCGCGAAGCGCAACTCGAGCCTGCCGAACGTGCCGACGATCGCCGAATCTGGCGTGCCCGGTTACGAAGCGAACAACTGGTGGGGCATCATGGCACCGGCCGGCACGCCGGCAGCCATCGTCAAGCAAGTGCATGCCGAGGTCGCCACCATCCTCGCTTCCGCGGAAATCCAGAAGAAACTCGAAAGCCAGGGGGCGGAGGTCGTGAACATGAGTTCCGCCGAATTCAGTAAATTCATCAGGACCGAGACCGCCAAGTGGGCAAAGGTCGTGAAAGAGGCTGGCATCAAGGCGGAATAAATGAAAGTCTCTGAATTCCTCCTGCGAACGCTCGAAAAAAACGGCGTCACCCACATTTTCGGCAACCCCGGCACCACGGAAATTCCGCTGGTAAACGCGTGCGAGAAACGCGGCAGGATCAATTACATCATCGCGCTCTCCGAAGTCGCCGCGGTGCCGATGGCCGACGGCTACGCGCGCGCGACGCGCTCGCTGGGCGTGGTCAATCTGCACGTCG
>CAYIRZ010000446.1:0-2249 GCA_964365845.1 uncultured Streptomycetaceae bacterium | reverse complement strand
GAGCGCCTCGCGCAGGCCGTAGAGCAGATTGGTGGCCGGCGTATAGGGGAAGAAACCATTCTTGTTGCTGGCGAGCATTTCGTCCCACGACCAGTAGGAGCGCGGCAGTCGGGCCGATTTCGACGCCGCGAGCGCCTTGTCGCCGACCGCGTTGAACGACAGTCCCGGCGGCAGCATCAGCCCTTTCTGCGAGCCGGCCACCGTGACGTCCACGCCCCATTCGTCGTGACGGTAGTCGATGGAGGCGAGCGAGGAGATGGTGTCGACCATGAACAGCGCCGGGTGCCTGGCACGGTCGATGGCCTTGCGTACTTCGCCGACGCGCGTGGTGACCCCGGTAGACGTCTCGTTGTGCACGACGCACACCGCCTTGATCTCGTGCCCGCGGTCCTCGGCGAGTCTGGCCTCGATCGCCGCGGCATCGGCGCCATGTCTCCAGTCTCCCTTTATAAACTCGGGCACGAGTCCGAGTTTTTTCGCCATGTTGAGCCACAGGGTGGCAAACTGGCCGGTCTCGAACATCAGCACCTTGTCGCCGGGAGAGAGCGTGTTGACCAGGGCTGCTTCCCACGCGCCGGTGCCGGATGCCGGGAAAATCACTACCGCGCTCTTGGTCTTCAATACCTGCTTCATGCCCGCGAGCACTTCGAGGCCGAGGCGCTGGAATTCGGGGCCGCGGTGATCTATGGTTGCGCTGTCGATGGCGCGCAGCACGCGCTCGGGAACATTGGTGGGCCCGGGAATTTGCAGAAAATGTCGGCCAGCAAGATGCGCCATACGCGGTTCTCCTAGGAGTTCGTCGGACTTAAGTTCGACAAACTCCTGAATGGTAACCCAGCAGGGCTGACCTTTCAACAAGGTTTTGTATGCAAAAATGTTTTTGATGAGTTTCCGGGACACAAAAACATATAATATATTGATTAATAATGATTAGTAAAATTTGAAGTTTGGGCAAGAGCCGGGTAATATGCATACAAATTAATTTTCGGTATTAATCCCCCATGGAATCAACCTTGGTTCGCGACGTGGCTCCAGCGGCGGTGACCTTACTGGTCGAACGCCGCCTGCTGCATGAAGAAGTGGTCGACCGGTTGCGCGACATGATCGTGCAGGGCGAGCTTGCACCCGAAACCAAGTTGAACGAGCGCGTGCTCGCCGAACAGCTCGGTATTTCGCGCACGCCGCTGCGGGAAGCGATCAAGTATCTGGCGTCGGAAGGCCTGGTGGAATTGCTGCCGAACCGCGGCGCCGCGGTGGCGCCGCTCAAGGCGGAGAAGGTCAAGGAGATCTTCACGGTGCTGGGCACGCTCGAAGCCCTGGCAGGGGAACTGGTATGCCGCAACGCGACCGATGCCGACATCGCCGAGATCCGCGCCCTGCATTATCAGATGGTGGCGCATCATGCGCGTGGCGAGCTTGCGCCATACTTCCGCTACAACCAGCAGATCCACATCAGGCTGGTCGAGTGCGCGGGCAACGCCACGCTGGCCCAGATCTACCGTAGCCTCAACGCACATGTGAAACGCGCGCGGTACATGGCCAATCTGTCGCATGAACGCTGGGACCAGGCGGTCCGGGAGCACGAGGAAATCCTGGAGGCGCTGTCCGCTCGCGACAGCAAGCGTTTGCAGGCATTGCTGCGCGATCATCTGGCCAAAAAACTGGTGCTGGTGATGGAAGCGCTGAGCGCTTCCACACAGACGAACTGATGCCGATGAATGCTCCGGCTGTTCCGATAAAAATGGTCAAACCAGGCGCCGGCCACGGCGCACTCGCGCAGCGTCTGCGGCGCGAAATCCAGGGCGAGGTGCTGTTCGACGCCGGGTCGCGCGGCCGTTATTCGACCGACGCCTCGATTTACCAGATCGAGCCGGTCGGCGTGGTGGTGCCTCGAACCGAGCAGGATGCGCTGATCGCGCTGCAGATCGCGGTGGACGAGGGCGTGCCGGTGCTCGCGCGCGGCGGCGGCACGTCGCAGTGCGGCCAGACGGTCGGTGCGGCGCTCGTGATCGACAACAGCAAGTACCTGCATCAGATCATCACTTTCGACAAGGACGCGCGGACCGCTGTAGTGCAGCCCGGCGTGGTGCTCGACCAACTTAATGCGTATCTTAAACCGCATGGACTGTGGTATCCGGTCGACGTTTCGACCAGCGCGCAGGCGACGCTGGGCGGCATGGCGGGCAACAATTCCTGCGGCTCGCGCTCGATCGCCTACGGCAACATGGTGCACAACGTGCTCGCGATCG
>CAYIRZ010000445.1:0-2254 GCA_964365845.1 uncultured Streptomycetaceae bacterium | reverse complement strand
GTCACGTAGTCGCGGATCGTCGGCCGGCTCAACTGCAGCGGCGCGCCCAGATCGCTGATATTGATCAGCCGGGCGGTCTGCCCGGCGGCAAAGTTGAGGAGCCGCGGCAAGGTATCCAGGGAAGCGATGCGCGCCAGATCGCGAACGTCGCGCTGCACCATCGTCTCGACGTAATCACGGTACCAGCTCGCCCGGCGGCGCGCGGTGCCGCGCGCCAGCGCGGCCGGATAGCCGCCGGCGGCGATCCGGGCGGCAAGCTCCCGGCCCAGGCGCGGGCGCTTTTTCGCCGGGAATCGCCCGCCGAACAGCGTCTCGAGGAAATGCGGCGGATGGCCCGCCAGCTCACTTTGCGCCAGCGGGTACAGGCGCTGAATCCCCAGCCGCCCCGCGAGCGAGTCCGACAGCGCGGGCACCAGCAGCACGTTCGCGGAGCCCGTGAGCAGGAACCGGCCCGGGGCCCGGTTCGCGTCCACCGCCATCTTGAGCGAGCTGAAAATTCCCGGCGCCCGCTGCACCTCGTCCAGAATGCACTTCGCCGGCAGATCCGCCACGAAGCCTATCGGGTCGGACCTCGCCGCAGCGAGCGTCACATCGTCGTCGAAGCTCTTGTACGCATAGCCCGCCCTTGCGCCCAGGTGCCGCACCAGGGTGGTCTTGCCGCACTGGCGCGGCCCGTGGATCAGCACCACAGGCGTATCCGCCAGCGCCTCCTTCAGGCGGGGCTCGGCAAACCGGGGGTAGTATCGTTCTGTGGCCATTCCGGCTGATTGTAAGTCAGGTGTCCGGCTGATTGCAACTTTATTGCCCGGCTAATTGAAACCCGAAGCGTCCGGATTCCTGGTCGCGCCGCCTCCGGTGGCGATATGCAACCGCTTACTGCTTACCGCTCACTGCTTTTCCTTTGGTTTTTTCATCTAGGAGGCAGTTACTGGATCCCCGCCTTCGCGGGGATGACTTAATCAGAGCTTCCCTGGCGGGGTCGGTACACCCTCCTGAACAGCGCCATCAGTTCACCGACGATGCCGCGGCGGAAGGCAAGCACGCACACCACGAATATGAAACCCATGATGACCTGCACCCACGAGCCCACCTTGTCGGCCAGTTCGTTCTGCAGCGTCACGATGACGAATGCGCCGACCACCGGGCCGAACACGGTCCCCATGCCGCCCAGCAGCGTCATCAGCACCACTTCGCCGGACGTGTGCCAGTGCGCATCGGTCAGCGAGGCGAGCTGGAACACCACGGTCTTGGTCGCCCCGGCCAGTCCCGACAGCGTCGCCGAGATCACGAACGCGAGCAGCTTGTATTTGGCCACGTCGTAGCCGAGAGAAACCGAGCGCGGCTCGTTCTCGCGGATCGATTTCAGCACCTGCCCGAACGGCGAGTGTATGGTGCGGTAAATGAGGAAAAACCCGGACAGGAATATCGCGAACACCACGTAATAGAGGTTGAGGTTGTCCGCGAGGTCGATCACCCCGAACAGCATGCCGCGCGGCACCCCCTGCAGGCCGTCCTCGCCGCCGGTGAATTTCAACTGCAGCCACACGAAATACAGCATCTGCGCCAGCGCCAGCGTGATCATCGCGAAATAAATGCCGGCGCGCCGGATCGCGAGGCTGCCGAACACGTATCCCACCACCCCCGCGAAAGTGGTGCCGGCCAGAATGCCGAGTTCCGGCGGCCATCCCCACACCTTCATCGCGTGGCCGGTGATGTAGCCGGCGGCGCTGAAGAAGGCGGCGTGGCCGAACGACAGCAGCCCGGTGTAGCCCAGCAACAGATTAAAGGCGCAGGCAAACAGCGCAAAGCACCAACACTTCATCAGGAACGTCGGATAAATGCCGAGCCAGGGCGCCACCGCACCGGCAACGATCAACGCGACGAATCCGAATGCAACCCGGTTCATCGTTCGCGCCCGAACAAGCCGGCAGGCCCCACCAGCAGCACGAACACCAAGATGCCGAAGATCGCAACCGCGGAGGCTTCGGAATAGAACACCTTGGTCAGCCCCTCGATCAGCCCCAGGGCGAGCCCGGTCACGATCGAACCCAGGATGGAGCCCATGCCGCCGATCACCACCACCGCGAACACGACGATGATGATATCCGCCCCCATTTTGGGGCCCACCGTGAAAATCGGCGCCGCCAGCACGCCGGCAAACGCGGCGAGCGCCACGCCGTAACCGTAAGTGAGCGTGACCATCAGCGGCACGTTGACGCCGAACGCCTGCGTGAGCCCGGGGTTCTCGGTGCCG
>CAYIRZ010000444.1:0-2278 GCA_964365845.1 uncultured Streptomycetaceae bacterium | reverse complement strand
GACCAAGACCCGCGTATCGGCAGAGCAGTTCGGAGAGGGCAGCTTCGATAAGGGGGTATTTGTCAGCATTCCCTTCGACGCGATGTTCACCCGATCCAGCAACACGGTCGCCAATTTCTTGTGGAGACCTCTTACGCGCGATGGCGGCGCCAAGCTGGGGCGCGGTGTTTCGCTTTACGATGTCACCAGCGCGCGCGGCGACCGTGCCTTGAAGTTCGAGCCCGCACCGCAGCCGAATGAGGTTACCATCCCGGCCGACCGCCGCGAGGCGTGGACTCCAAAGCGCACGGGACCCGAGCCCTATACCCGCATCACGCCGAAGCAGACAGCCGCGCAATGGAAAGCCGGCGCCTCGCAAGATCAGCGCCTGATCGAGGCGCTGTACAAGCAGGAGTTCCGAAACATCCGGATCGCTTACGACGGCTCGCGCCGATTGACAGTTTCGCTCTCGAACGACCGCATACGCCCCATCAGCCGCGCCGTTGGGCGCGCGGCGCGCACAACACTGCTTCTTTCGCCGCTCGAAACCCGGGAAATCCGCATCATTTATGCGGAGCGCATCAACCCGGTCGTGACCTACGATTTTTTCGATTTGCCGCGGCTGGAGCGCTATTTCAGCGGCGCCATCAAGGCGTCCGAACTCGCGGATTATGTCGCGGTTGACTATCTCAATCCCGCGGCGCGCGAAAAGAATCCGCTTGCCCGCCTAGACGACCTGGAAACGGATGCCTACCCACCAGTTTTCGCCCCTCTGCTACCTGAAACCTTTTCGCCTGGCCGGGTGGTGGGCGACCTGGCCGGCGCAGCACGCACCGCAAAGGACACAAACTGGCTCCAGGCCGGCGTGGTCGGCGCCGGGTTGGTATTGACGAGCAGTACGCTGGACCGCCGCGCCTTCCAGTTTGCAAAGGATCACGCCGACAGCCGCTGGCTGAAAGGCGGGAACCGGCTGGGGGACGCCATCCCCTGGCTGGGGCTTGCCGGTTCCGCATTGGCGGCGTCTGATGGCAGTGATCCCCGGCGTTCGCGCACGGGCTACGCCGCGACCGAAGCCGGAGCTACGGCGTTGCTGCTGACCACCGGCCTCAAGTATGCAGTGGGCCGCGCGCGCCCGGAGGAAGGACTCGGCAATCGCGATTTCAAGTTCTTATCGGTGAATGATCAATACCAGGCGTTTCCCTCCCGGCATACAGCGATCGCCTGGGCAGTCGCCACGCCTTTTGCGCTGGAGTATGACGCGCCCTGGTTCTATGGCATTGCCGCCCTGACCAATCTTTCCCGCATCGGGAGCCGCGAGCACTGGGTTTCGGATACCGTGGCGAGCAGCCTGATCGGCTATGGGATAGGCCGCATCTTCTGGCAGTCATCCCGTTCGGCTGGCAAGGGCGAGCCTCGTGTCATGCTCGACCCATCGGGAATCAAGATGGGTTGGGAGTTGAATTAAAATCGGTGTCATTTTGTTACGCGCCCTGAGTGTTTTTTTTACAAACGATTCATGAACTTATCCCGTTTTCTTCGCACCCTTTGTTTTGCCTTTGCGGCACTTGCGTTGATGCTCGTTACTTCGCCAGCCATGAGTCAGACGCCGGCGAAATGCGTTGTCCTCGATCCCGAACTGCAGGGCAGCTACTCCGGCGGCTGCAAGGACGGCCTGGCGGAAGGCTACGGCGAAGCGAGCGGCGCGGCCGAATACAAGGGCAGCTTCAGGGCCGGCCGCAAGCACGGCAGGGGCGTGAAGACATGGCCCTCGGGCGATCGCTACGAAGGCGATTTCATCGACGACCGCAAGGACGGCGTGGGGACTTACGCGTGGGGACCGCGCTCGGCGTGGGCGGGGGAAAAGTACTCCGGCAATTATCGTAATGACCGGCGCCACGGATTCGGCGTTTATGAATGGCCGGGCGGTGATCGCTACGCGGGCCCATGGGAAAATGACGCCATTACCGGCCAGGCGACGCCGATGATGATGGCCCGGGCGCGGGCGTATGCGGAACTCGCGGCTGCGGTCGGCAAGCCTGGCGCGAAAGTTTGCCGCGACATGACAGTCGGCATCAGCACCCACGACTGGGTGCGCGGCACGGTGATGGAGGTAAAAGAGGGCCAGTTCAAGGTGCGCATCGACGACGCAGGGCAGTTTCAACACCAGATTGCCAATCTCGCGATAAGCAAGAACGATATTGTCTGGGATGCGCTACAATCCTGGACTCCCTGCCGCTGACCGGCTAGCAGCCTGCCGGACTTGGTCCCATTCACCGGAACGGCTAGTGTTAACGGATCG
>CAYIRZ010000443.1:0-2283 GCA_964365845.1 uncultured Streptomycetaceae bacterium | reverse complement strand
GTCGGCCCTTCATGGATCCTATACAGCATCGGATGGTCGTTCTGGCGCAGAAAGTCCGACGCGCAGACATTGGCCGCCAGCATGCATTCCTCGATCACGCGGTGCGCATCGTTGCGTTTGACGGGCACGATGCGCTCGATCTTGCCCTGCTCGTTGAAAATCATCTGAGTTTCGGTGGTCTCGAAATCGATCGCGCCGCGCCGCTGACGCGCCTTGGCCAGCTGTTTGTAAAGCCGGTAAAGATCTTCGAGCTGCGGCAACAGCTTGCGATAGCGCTGCGCCGCCTCGCCGCCCGCAGCGGCCAGCATTTCCGCCACCTGCGTATAAGTAAGCCGCGCATGGGAGCACATCACCGCCGGGTAGAAGCGATAGGACCCGATTTCTCCGTGCGCATCGATCTGCATGTCGCACGCCATGCACAAACGCTCGACTTCGGGATTGATCGAGCACAGGCCGTTGGAGAGCCGCTCCGGCAGCATCGGAATCACGCGCCGCGGAAAATAAACCGAGTTGCCGCGTCCCAGCGCTTCGCGGTCCAGCGCATCGCCATGCCGCACATAATGGCTGACGTCGGCGATCGCCACCACCAGTCGGAATCCTTTCCTGCCAAGCGACTCGCAGAACACCGCGTCGTCGAAGTCCTTGGCCGTCTCGCCGTCGATGGTCACCAGCGGCAGATCGCGGATGTCCGTGCGCCCGCTCCGGTCGGCATCGGTCACGCCGTCCGGAAACACTTCGCTCAAGCGCTCAACCGCGGCCGGAAAATCGTGCGGCAGATCGTGTTTTCTCAGCGCGATCTCGATCTCCATGCCCGGATCGGCATAGTTGCCGAGCACTTCGATCACGCGCGCCACCGGCTGGCCGTGCTTGGTCGGCTGCGCGATGAGTTCCACCATCACCACCTGTCCCGGCTTGGCGTCGCGTGCCTCGGCCGGCGGCACCAGGAAATCCTGGCTGATGCGCTTGTCCTCGGCGACCACGAACAATATGCCGTGTTCGGCGTACAGCCTGCCGACGAGGTGCTGGTGCGCATGCTCCAGCACTTCCACGATCTTGCCCTCGGGACGGCCGCGCCGGTCCACGCCCGACTGGCGCGCCATGACGCGATCGCCGTGCAGCACCTTGTGCATCTCTTTCGGCCCGAGAAACATGTCGGGACCGCCATCATCCCGGATCAGGAATCCGAAACCGTCGGGATGCCCCTGCACGCGCCCACGGACGAGGTCGAGCTTGGCGACGACGCAAATGGCATCGCGGCGATTGCGCATGATTTCGCCATCGCGCTCCATCGCCGACAGCCGGCGCGAGAACATCTCGCGCTCGTCCACCGAAATTTCCAGCAGGCGGTCGAGCCCATCTTCGGAAACCGGCACGCCCTGCTCGGTCAGCGTCTGCAGGATATATTCGCGGCTCGGCAGCGGCTCGGCGTAACGCAGGCGCTCGCGCTCGAAAAAGGGATCCGCCGCGCGCACTGGCGAGACGCTGGGCGCGCGTGTATCCTTCTCCCGCGCCTGGGGCTGCGGCTTGACATCGGCCTTGCGGCGGGTCCGGCCCGCCGTCCGTGAAATCCGGGTTTTACGTTGATCCATTTGATTCAGAAGACGCCTTAAGTTAGAATTGCACGCCTCAAAAGCCGAGGTGGCGGAATTGGTAGACGCACCAGGTTCAGGTCCTGGCGGTGGCAACACTGTGGGGGTTCGAGTCCCTTCCTCGGCACCATAACTCAACGCGGAATGATGAACGCGGAACGCGGAACAAAAAGCACTTCATCCGTTCATCGTTCATCGTTTCGCATTCATCGTTCCTACTCGAACGGATGCCGCCGCACGATAGTTTGTTCGCGGTCGGCGCCGGTTGACACCATGTCAATCGGCACGCCGCAGACTACCTCGATGCGTTTCAGATAATTCTGCGCCGTTTTCGGCAGTTGTTCAAAGCGCGTGAGCCCGACCGTGCTCTCGCTCCAGCCCGGCACTTCCTCGTAGACCGGTTCGCACTCCGCGAGCATTTCCGCAGCCCAGGGATGGGCGAAACCACCATGCGGTACTTCCGCGACAAGCTGGCGATGCGCATGAAGACCCGAGAGGACGGGATCCCCATCCCCGCCTTCACGCCGCTCTTCAACTGGAAGGAGATCCACGAGTACCTCGACCGAGTGCCGGCGCCCTGGATCCTGAAGCCGCGCCAGGAGGCGGCCTCGCTCGGGATCAAGAAGATCAACAACCGAGAGGAGCTATGGCCGAAACTCGACGAGCTGGGCGACAAGATGTCGCTGATGCTCCT
>CAYIRZ010000442.1:0-2306 GCA_964365845.1 uncultured Streptomycetaceae bacterium | reverse complement strand
CTCGACTTCCATGTCACGTTCACGCCGGAGCTGCTGCGCAAGGACATCGATCTTGGGCTCAACGCCGGCAGGCAGTTCGGCGTGCCGATGCCGCTGACCTCGCTCACGCGCGACATCGTGCAGACGCTCATCGGCAACGGCTACGACCAGGATTTCTCGCAGCTGCTGCTGCTGCAGGCCAAGGCCTCGGGCATCGAGTTGAAGCCCGAGAACGTGCAGGTCGGCGACGGATTATCCTGACGACAAAAATCATGGCCACAGAGGACACAGAGGACACAGAGAAGATCAAAAAAACATCAACGCGAAGAACTGTAAATAATTATTTTGTTTATTTTTCTTGGCGGCTTGGCGGTTCAAGATTTTCTTCTCTCTGTGTCCTCTGTGACCTCTGTGGCAAAAGGTTTTGACTGAATCAAGGGCATTCATGGGTGACAAGTATCCAGTAGTCAAAGTCGCGGCGGTTCAGGCCGCTTCGGTGTTCCTCGACCGCGAGGGCTCGACCGAGAAGGCCTGCCGCCTGATCCGCGAGGCCGGCGGCAACGGCGCGCGCATCATCGCGTTTCCGGAAGGCTTCATTCCGACGCATCCGGTGTGGTACCACCACCATGTGGCGACCAGCGCGATTGCCAACAAGCTGGCGGTGGAACTGTTCAAGAACTCGGTGGAGATCCCCGGTCCGGAGATCGAGGCGCTGTGCGCGGCGGCGCGCGAGGCCAATGCCTACGTCGTGATGGGCGTGTGCGAGAAACTGCCGCGGACGCTCGGCACCATGTTCAATACCCAGGTCTGGATAGGTCCCGACGGCACGCTCCTCGGCAAGCACCAGAAGATCATGCCCACCGTCGGCGAGCGGCTGGTGCACACGGGCGGCTTCGGCGATACTTTCGGCGCTTTTCAGACCGAATTCGGCCCCGCAAGCGGCCTCATCTGCGGCGAGAATTCCAATCCGCTCGCGATATTTGCGCTGACCGCCGAAGGCTCGCGCCTGCATGTCATGAGCTGGCCCAATCATTTCCCGACCAGCGGCGATCCGATGCGCAACCGGGTTGCCATCGACTCGCAGGCCTTTGCCCAGATGAGCAAGGCCTGGGTCATCTCGGCGTGCGGCACGGTGGATGAGGACATGATCAGGAAGCTCGAAGTCGGCCCCGAAGGAGAAAAGTTTTTGCGCAATCCGGACTGTTGCGGCGGCAGCGTGATCGTCGCGCCCAACAGCCGCATCGTGGCGGGGCCGATGGGCGCGGAGGAGGGCATCCTCTATGCGGAGTGCAATCTCGAGGTCGGCATCAATATGAAGCTGCGCCACGATTTTGCCGGGCACTATAACCGCCCCGACATTTTCCAGCTGCACATCAACCGCAGCGCTCCGCGCATCTACACCGTATATGGCAGCAACGAGGCGCCGGCGCTGGACGCGCCGGATGCGGTATCACAGCTTCCGGACGCGGCATCGCGGGCCTTGGAGGGAAGCGCTCACGGGAGCCTCATCGGCGAGCGTTCCGTGGAAAAACTGCCGGAGGCCGGTCCGGCCGATCCCCGGAAGCGCAAGTGAGCATGGGGGGCATCGACGGTCGCGGCAAAACGACTGCTGAAAACGGGCGGGCGATCATTGAACGCTACAACGCCAGCGCGGCAGGCACGTGTTTCGAGACGCGCGTCGACGCCTGTGAGCCGGGGCTCAAGATCTGGCTGCTGGAAGCCGGCGTGCGCCACAGTGTCTCGCTGTTGGCCGATGGCTCGTCGCGGATATTCATGGAGCGCGGCCTGTGTCCGGCCCAGGGTTCCGTTTCCGGTGTTCATCATGTGGTGAGCGCGGATGACGGCACGGTGTGGACCTGCGAGCGTGGCAGGCGCGCAGCGCGCATCGATGGCCACACCAAGCGCATAGTCGCGAGCGGCGCGGTGGCGCACCAAGCCTCGCATCTGGCCATAGCCGGCGATGGGCGCAGGCTTTTCATCGCGGATGCGGGAAACAATCAGATCGTGGCGGCGCGCGCCTCCGATCTCAAGGTCGAGCAGACCTGGCCGGCGCCGGGCATGCCGCATTTGCCGCTGGTGAGCCAGGACGGCATCGTGTGCGTAACGGGAGCCGGCACCGGCACCCTGACCATTGCGCGACCGCGTGGCGTCCGCTACGTCGAACAGACGCTGACGGTCGGCAGCTGTCCGCACGATCCATTGTTGACCGCGGATGGCGGGCATCTGTTCGTGCCCTGCGCCGGCGACAGCGAACTTGTCAAAGTGCGTCTTGCGGATGGGCACGTCGTCGGCCGCTGTGCAGTCGGCGACGGGCCGTCGCATCTGGC
>CAYIRZ010000441.1:0-2321 GCA_964365845.1 uncultured Streptomycetaceae bacterium | reverse complement strand
CTGAACGATTTTTCCTTGACTCATCGTTTTGTCCTAATAAAAACTCAAAAATTCTCTGTGGCTAAATTGTTCTTTAAACCGCCGCCGCGCCTGAAAGATCTGGTCTCCCCATCACATGCGCAAAACGCATATGAGTGTCGCCCCATCGTTCCAGGCGTCGCGTCATACCGCCGCCGCGCCGCCCACGATCTCCGACAGCTCTTTGGTAATCGAGGCCTGGCGCGATTTGTTGTAGATCAGCGTAAGCTCGTCGATCACGCTGCCCGCATTGTCCGAGGCCGCTTTCATCGCCACCATGCGCGCCGACTGTTCGGAAGCCAGGTTCTCGGTGATCGCCTGATAGATCAGCGCCTCGATATAACGCGTGAGCACCTGATCGAGCACGGCTTTCGCATCGGGTTCGTAAATGTAATCCCAGCTGCCCTCCGGTGTTCCCAGCTTTTCGCCCGACAGCGGCAGCAGCTGTTCCATCACCGGTTCCTGCTTCATGGTGTTGATGAACTTGGTGTAGAAGATCACCAGCCGGTCGAAGCGGTCCTGGACGTAGCCGTCGAGCATCACTTTGAGCGTGCCGATCAGCTTTTCCATGTGCGGCTGGTCGCCCAGCCCCGTCGCGTGCGCAGCGACTTTGGCGCCGAGACGCTGCATGAAACCCAGGCCTTTGTTGCCGATGGCGCAAACTTCGATCTCTTCGCCCTGCGTTTCCCACTCTTTTATCCTGTTGAGCGCGAGCCGCAGCACGTTGGTGTTAAGGCCGCCGCACAGGCCCTTGTCGGTGGTCACGACGATGATGCCGATGCGCTTTACGGTATCGCGTTCGAGCAGGAACGGATGACGATACTCGGGATTGGCGTGGCTGATATGCGCCGCGACATTGCGGATTTTC
The DNA here is from genome assembly GCA_964365845.1 of uncultured Streptomycetaceae bacterium. GTDB lineage: Bacteria > Pseudomonadota > Gammaproteobacteria > Burkholderiales > SG8-41 > CAKKQX01. The sequence continues at coordinate 1,435 of CAYIRZ010000441.1, read as the reverse complement.
TCGCCATACGGCCGCGCGGTGCGCATGCGTTCCTGGGCGCGCCGCATCTTCGAGGCCGCGACCATTTCCATCGCCTTGGTGATCTTGCGCGTGTTTTGCACGCTCTTGATCTTGTTGCGGATCTCTTTCGATCCCGGCATTGCAGTAAGTCCTTGCTAACGTAAGGTGGACGGACGTTAGAACGTGCCGCTTTGCTTCCAGTCTTTCATCGCCTGGTGTAGCTTTTCCTCGTCTTCCTTGCCCAGGTCCTTGGTGTCCTCGATGCGCTTCACCAGGTCGCCATGCTTGTCCTTGATGTAGTCGCGCAGGGAGCGCTCCGCAGACAGCGCTTTCTTGACGTCGATACCGTCAAGATAGCCGTTATTCACGGCAAACAGCGTCAACGCCATTTCCCATACCTGCAGCGGTTCATATTGCGGCTGCTTCATGAGTTCCGTCACCAGACGGCCGCGCTCGAGCTGCCTGCGGGTCGTTTCGTCCAGGTCGGAGGCAAACTGCGCAAATGCGGCCAACTCGCGATATTGCGCGAGCGCCAGGCGCACACCGCCGCCCAGTTTCTTGATGACCTTGGTCTGGGCCGCGCCGCCCACCCGCGACACCGAAATGCCGGCGTTGATCGCGGGCCGGATACCGGCGTTGAAAAGGTCGGTTTCCAGGAAGATCTGGCCGTCGGTGATCGAGATCACATTGGTCGGCACGAAAGCCGTCACGTCGCCCGCCTGGGTTTCGATGATGGGCAGCGCGGTAAGCGAGCCGGTCTTGCCTTTGACGGCGCCCTTGGTGAACTTCTCGACGTATTCCTCATTGACGCGCGCGGCGCGTTCCAGCAGGCGCGAGTGCAGGTAGAACACATCGCCGGGGTACGCTTCGCGTCCCGGCGGGCGGCGCAGCAGCAGCGATACCTGGCGATAAGCCCAGGCCTGCTTGGTCAAATCGTCATAAATGATCAGGGCGTCCTGCCCGCGGTCGCGGTAGTACTCGCCCATGGTGCAGCCGGAATAGGGCGCGATGAACTGCATCGCCGCCGAGTCGGAGGCCGGGGCCGCGACCACGATGGTGTATTCCATGGCACCGTGCTCCTCGAGCGTGCGCACCACGTTCTTGATCGACGAGGCTTTCTGGCCGATCGCGACGTAAATGCAGATCAGGTCCTTGCCCTTCTGGTTGATGATGGTGTCGATCGCAACGGCGGTCTTGCCGGTTTGGCGGTCGCCGATGATCAGTTCGCGCTGGCCGCGGCCGATCGGCACCATGGCGTCGATCGCCTTGAGGCCGGTCTGCACCGGCTGCGACACGGATTTGCGCTCAATCACGCCCGGCGCGATTTTCTCGATCGGGCGCGACTCGCTGGCCTTGATGGCGCCGCGGGCGTCGATGCGCGCGCCGAGCGCATCCACCACGCGGCCGATCAGCGCCTCGCCGACCGGCACTTCCA
>CAYIRZ010000440.1:0-2339 GCA_964365845.1 uncultured Streptomycetaceae bacterium | reverse complement strand
TCGAACTGGCCGGGTTTTTCCAGATTGAGGATTTTCATCACGCCGTCATCGACCAGCATCGAGTAGCGCTGCGAACGCACGCCGAAACCGCGCTCGGTGAGATCAACGTCGAGTCCCACAGCCTTGGTAAAGGCCGCGGACCCATCTCCCATCATGCGGACTTTCCTGCCGACACCCTGGTCCTTGCCCCACGCCGCCATCACCATCGCGTCGTTGACCGACAGGCACCAGATCTCGTCGACTTTCCTGGCCTTGAGCTTGTCCGCGAACTCGACGTAACCCGGAAGGTGCTTTCCGGAGCAGGTACGCGTAAACGCGCCGGGCAGACCGAAAATCACGATGCGTTTGCCGCGGGTCAGGTCCGAGACTTTGTAGCTGTCCGGGCCGGTAGGACAGCCTTGCGTGTATTCAACGGTGAGTTCCTGCAGTGTGACTTCAGGCAATTTGTCGCCAACTTTGATCGTCATGCTGTTCTCCTGTTCAGTGCGTTTTGATAAAAAAACAATAGTATAGCCTGAGGCAAGCGATAAAAGGATGCGCTAGAATCACCCCGTCCTGCATGCATACACTCCATCGAGACAGGTTCCCATCCGTGACTATCAATTACGAAAAACTCATCAACTGGCAAATCCCGGAAATCGAGCAGAAATTCAGCCGGCGCGACACCATGCTCTATGCGCTCGGCGTCGGGCTCGGTGCCGATCCCTGCGATCCCGATCAGCTCAAATTCGTCTACGAGGAGAACCTGCAGGCGCTGCCGACCATGGCCATCATTCTCGGCTATCCCGGCCCGTGGTATGCGCGTTCCGACGCCGGCATCACGCGCAGCCATGTGGTGCATGGCGAACAGGGCTTCACCATCCATCAGCCGCTGCCGGTCGAGGGTGCGATTGTAGGCTCCACCAAAATTACCGGCGTGGTCGACAAGGGCAAAGACAAGGGTGCGCTGGTGATGACCGCATGCGAAGTGCGCGGCAAGGACAGCGGGGAACTCCTTTGCACGCTCACTTCGACCACGTTCTGCCGTGCCGATGGCGGCTTCGGCGGCCCCTCCGGGCCCGTGAAAAACCCACACCCCATCCCCGCTACGCCGCCGCATCAGGTTTGCGACCTGATTACGCTGCCGCAGGCGGCGCTGATCTACCGTCTCTCCGGCGACTACAATCCGCTGCACGCCGATCCCGCCTATGCGCAGAAAGCCGGATTCAAGATGCCGATCCTGCACGGACGCTGCACCTTCAGCATCGCCGGGCATGCGATCCTCAAAACCTGTTGCGGCTATGACCCGGCGCGCTTCAGGAGCATGGAAGGCCGCTTCTCCTCGCCGGTCTTTCCGGGCGAAACCATACGCACCGAAATATGGCAGGACGGGACTATCGTCTCGTTCCGCTCCATCGTGCCGGCGCGCGGCGTGACGGTAATCAATAACGGCCGCGCGGAAATCGGTTGAAGACAAAAGCATTAGCCACAGAGGTCACAGAGAGCACAGAGATAAAAAACAAATCGGCCAGGCACGCGCAGCATTAAAGAAAGCAAGCGACGATCATTCTCAATATTTTTTGATGACCCACTTTGATAGTCTCGTCTTAGATTGCTTCCCTCTGTGTCCTCTGTGCACCCCTCAAGGGGGTATTGAAAAGAATCCTCTGTGGCAGTGTTTTGAAGGGAGTTACCATGGTTCAAAGCAGAATGATTGAAGGTAAGGTCGTCGTCGTTACCGGCGCCGGCCGCGGCATCGGCCGCGCCATTGCCATGCTGATGGCGCAGCACGGCGCCAAGGTCGTGGTCAACGATATCGGCGTCGCGCTCGACGGCAGCGGTTCCGATGCGACACCCGCGCAGGAAGTCGTCGATAAAATCACGGCGGCCGGCGGCAAGGCCGTAGCCAACTGCGACAGCGTCGCCGGATTCGGCAGCGCCTCGAAAATCGTTCAATGCGCGCTCGACCACTTCGGCCGTATCGACTGCGTGGTCAATAATGCCGGCATCCTGCGCGACGTGATTTTCCACAAAATGACCGAGGAAGACTGGGATGCGGTAGTCAACGTGATGCTCAAAGGCGCATTCAATATGAGCCGCCACGCCGCCGATCATTTCCGCAGACAGGAAAGCGGCAGCTTCGTCCACATGACTTCGTCCTCGGGGCTGATAGGCGCCATGGGCCAGGCCAATTATGCCGCGGCGAAACTGGGGATGGTGGCCCTGTCCAAGTCAATCGCGGTCGATATGGCGCGCTTCAATGTGCGCTCCAACTGCATCGCACCCGTGGCATGGACCCGCATGACCGCGTCCATTCCCGCCAAGGATCCTGCGGCCGCCAAACGCATAGCGCAACGCCA
>CAYIRZ010000439.1:0-2348 GCA_964365845.1 uncultured Streptomycetaceae bacterium | reverse complement strand
AAGCTGCTGGCGGCCGACGCTTCATGGGAAGCCGCGAACGTCTGCCTGCAGACCTACGGCGGCTTTGGCTTCGCCGCCGAGTACGACGTCGAGCGCAAATTCCGCGAAACCCGGCTCTACCAGGTGGCGCCGATTTCGACCAACCTCATCCTGTCGTATGTCGGCGAGCATGTGCTGGGAATGCCGCGGTCGTTTTAAAAACGTTAGCCACAGAGGATTCTTTTCAATACCTTCTTTTCAACACCCCCTCGAGGGGTGCGCTTGACGGGTACACGGAGATCACAGAGGGAGAATCCTTTTAATTTCTGCGCCGAAAACTCTGTGTCCTCTGTGTCCTCTGTGATCTCTGTGGCTCAAGGTTCTTATGCTTCCACTTGAAGGAATAACAGTCGTTTCCCTGGAGCAGGCGGTCGCGGCGCCGTTCGCCTCGCGCCAGCTCGCCGATCTCGGCGCGCGGGTGATCAAGATCGAGCGCCCCGGCGTCGGCGATTTTGCGCGCGATTACGACCGGTCGGTGAAAGGCCAGTCGGCTTATTTCGTCTGGCTCAACCGCTCCAAGGAAAGTCTGACGCTGGACGTCAAGCATGCGCGGGCCCAGGAAATACTCGCGCGCCTGATCGGGGGCGCCGACGTATTCATCCAGAATCTTGCGCCGGGCGCGGCGCAGCGCCTGGGCCTGGGCGCCGACGATCTGATGAAGAAACATCCGCGGCTGATCGTGTGCGACATCTCGGGCTACGGCGACGCCGGCCCGTATGCACACAAGAAAGCCTACGACCTGCTGGTGCAGAGCGAGGCCGGCGTGTTGTCCCTGACCGGCACGCCCGAGGCGCCGAGCAAGGTCGGCATTTCGATCACCGATATCGGCACCGGCCTGCACGCCTATGCCGCGATTCTCGGCGCGCTTTACCAGCGCGAGCGCACCGGCCAGGGCACGCGCATCGAGATCACCATGTTCGAAGCGATGGTGGAGTGGATGATGCATCCGCTGTATTACACCCACTTCGGGGGCAAGGCGCCGCAGCGTAGCGGTCCCGATCACGCAACGATCGTGCCGTACGGAAAATTCAGGACCGGCGATGGCGCGAGCGTGATGCTGGGCATACAGAACGAGCGCGAGTGGGCGATATTCTGCACGCAGGTATTGGAGCAGCCGGCGCTGACCCAGGACCCGCGCTACGACAACAACACCAAGCGCAATGAGCGGCGTGCCGAGGTCACGTCGCTCATTAATGAAGTATTTTTGAATTTGACCGCGGAACAGGTCATGATGAAACTCGACGCCGCGGGCATCGCCAACGGCCGCATGAACACGCCGGAAGAAGTGTGGAACCATCCGCAGCTCGCGGCGCGCGACCGCTGGCGCGAAGTCGGCTCGCCCGCCGGCGTGATTCCGGCGCCGCTGCCGCCGGCAAGCTACAGCGGATTCGAGGCGCGCATGGATCCGATACCTGCGGTGGGTGAGCATACCGATGCGATACTGCAAGGTCTGGGTTACAGCACGGTTGATATCGCGGAACTGCATGCGGGAGGTGCAGTTTGAGGAAGTATCGACCTTAGTCACTGTGCTAGATGACGTAATAAGTAGTTGTTTATTAATGTAATATTATCAATCTCCATCGCTGGCGCTCGCGGAAACTTGCCGGCCGAATTACCCATTTACTGCGGTGCTTCTACCCAAATCTGCCAAAAGGAGACGGGAAGTCGTTGCTCCACCTCGAAGTTGAACGGCGGGTTTCCTGCGAACAGCCGACAACATTCGCGGCATCGGTCCGGTACAAACAACTGCTTGCAATGACTAACCTTATAGGTTAGTATAGTCGCCATGGAAAAGCGTAAGCCACACTACGATTTGGCTGGCGTGAAGACCGCAGTAAGGCAGCAAGGTGCGGATGCCTTTACCGCCACCGCTTTGGTCGGAGCTCAAGCAATGGGCCTCGACTGGGCACAGGCCGTCAGCGTTGTGTGTTCAATGACGCGAACCGATTTTTTCAAGAGCATGACGACGCACGCTTCAAGCCAAGTCTGGCAGGATGTGTATCACCCTGTAACGCCCAATGGCAAGGTAGCTTACGTCAAGGTGACGCTGCGCGTGGATGGTTCCATTGTGATTCAGTTTAAGGAGAAGTGAGATGGCACGTGAATGCTTGAACTGCGGAAAAGGAATTCTTCGGCATGCCGTTAAGGACGTGCCGTACGAATACAAGGGTCACGCAACTGTGGTGTCCAAAGTTGCAGGTTGGCATTGCCCTCAATGCCACGAAGTGGAATTCGACTCGGGAGAAGGTATTCGATTCGCCGAAGCCATAAAACGCATTGCGGCCGAGATCGACACCCAGGAAGCTGCT
>CAYIRZ010000438.1:0-2399 GCA_964365845.1 uncultured Streptomycetaceae bacterium | reverse complement strand
GGCGCCGAGCGCACTGACAACGCCGGAGAAATCCCGCCCCGGAATGTACGGAACATCGGTGATCGCGGCATATTTGCCGGCACGCACCTTCCAGTCGGCCCCGTTGACGCTGGCCGCGTGAACGTCGATGAGCACCTGGCCGGGCCCGGCAACGGGATCCCGAACCTCGCCATACTGCATCACCTCCGGCCCGCCGTTTTTCATGAAGTACGCTGCTTTCATCTCCCCTCCAAAAAAACTTGTTCGTCCGGCCACAATCCTAGCACGTCAGGTGCAACTTCCAGTGCCCGCCAGCCGCCCGGCGTGCGTCCCCTTGGATTCATTGCTGCGCTGCTCTCATGGGTCCGAGGAAACGTGTTGCGGCTAGGGGAAATGTAGACGCAGAAAGACTTTCTCTTTGGCCGCGCAAGAACGAAGATTAAAGAATTTCTCCGTGTACCCCTCAAGTACCCGTCGAGCGCACCCGTCAAGCGGGTATTGAAAAGAAGGTATTAAAAAGAAGGGGTATTGAAAAGAAAACCCCGTGTTCTCCGTGCGAAACGGCTTTTGGGGGATAGGGTCAATTATCTCCAACAATAATTGGGGCAGCCCAATTATTTATGGTGAATGGGGCCAAGTCCGACAGGCTGCTACCCCTGTGGAGTGAACTGCATCAGTTCACAGTATTCCTTGAGCTTCTCCGGCAGATCCTCCGGGCACACGCCGCACTGTTTATTTCCCGGCACGGCATAATCGATGAACTTGGGGTAAGGCAGCTTGAGCGCCTGCATGACGGGATCGACCAGCACGGCCTGCCCGGTTTCTTCACAGCCGAGCAGATAAGTATAGGTCGAGGAAAGGGGCTCGAACAGTTGGCGGAATATCAAGTAGCCTCCTCACACATGACCGGATGGCGTTATGGCTTGTATACCACCGGCGCCAGCGTGTGCTGATCGATCAGCACGTCGATGACGGCCGGCTTGCCGCTGGCGAACGCGCGCTGCAGCGCGCCTTCGAGATCCCCCGGCTTGCGCACCTGTTCGCCATGGGCCCCGAATACCCGCGCCAGGGCGCCGAAGTCGGGGTTCTGGTAATCCACGGCATACAGACGCCCGCCGTAATGTTCGTTCTGGAACGCGCGCTCGTTGCCGAGCCCCTGATCGTTGAACACGACACAGACCACCGGAATTTTCTCGCGCACCGCGGTTTCGAGCTCGCCGATATTGCACATCGCCCCCATGTCGCCCGACGCGCACAGCACCGGGCGGTCGGGCCGCGCCAGCTTCGCGCCGAGCGCGATCGGCAGCGAGCCGCCGACCGAAGCCCAGTCGTCGATGCACATGAAGGTGCCCGGCTCGTAGCTCTTGAAGTAGTTGCGCACATGCTTGGCGCCGTTGCCGGCGTCGACGACCAGCAGGCCGTTGCGCGGCAGCACCTTGCGGATCATGTGGGCGACGAACTGCGGCTGTATCGGCTCTGCGTCGTGATGCACTGCCGCCTGCAGCTCGGCCTCGCAGTCGGCGCGCGCTTTCGCCACATCGGCCCATGACTTTTTCAGGCCGGCCTTCGCGGCGCGCTCGCTTAAGCCCGCGATGAAGCTCGCCGTCGAGCCGGTCACGCCGAGCGCCACGGGGAAAACGATCCCGATCTGGCCGGGCGCCGTGCTGTGATGGATCAGCTTGGCCTGCTCGCTGAAGATCCCGTACTTGTACAGCGTCGAAAACACGTCGAAATGCGCGCCGATCGCGATGATGACATCGGCCTGGGGCACGGTGCGGTTGGCGCTGCTCCAGCCATTGCGGCCCAGCGGCCCGAGCGCCAGCGCGTGGGACGAAGGGAAAGCGTCGGGCGAATACTGCAGGGCCGCGACCGGAATGCCGGTGCGCTCGGCCAGCGCCGCCATCGCGGCAGTGGCCGCCTCGCTCAACACGCCGCGCCCCACCACGAAGACGGGGCGTTCGGCGCGGGTGAGCAGCGCGAACGCTGCGTCGAGCTGCGCGCTGTCGCATGACGGCAGCACCGTGTTGCGGTATGCCGCCGGCGCGATGGCTTCGGTTGCGGTTTGTTCCAGCAGGATTTCGCTCGAGGCCTCGATATGTACCGGCCCCCGCGGTTCCGTCAGCGCCACGCGGAACGCTTTGCGCACCGACTCCTGCACTTTTTGCACATTGGGAATGCTGTAAGCCCACTTGGTGATCGGGCGCAGGAACGGGATCTGGTCCATGTCCTGAGTCGCATCGCGCTCGCGCAGCGAGCTCTCCTGCACGCCGCACACGCTGATCACCGGCACGAACCCGCGATACGCGGCGCCGATGGCGGTGACCAGATTGGTGACGCCCGGTCCTTCCGTCGCCGTGACCACCGCCGGGCGTCCGGACGCGCGCGCAAAACCGTAAGCCATGAACGCGGCGCCCTGCTCG
>CAYIRZ010000437.1:1213-2400 GCA_964365845.1 uncultured Streptomycetaceae bacterium | reverse complement strand
CAGCGGCCGTATACGCTCGATTACCTCAACGGCATTTTCACCGGCTTCGAGGAATTGCACGGCGACCGCTCGTTTGCCGATGACGCGGCCATTGTCGGCGGGCTGGCGCGCTTCAACGGCGAGACCTGCATGGTGATTGGCCACCAGAAGGGGCGCGATACCAAGGACAAGATTTTCCGCAATTTCGGCATGCCCAAGCCCGAAGGCTATCGCAAGGCGCTACGGCTGATGGAGCTCGCCGAAAAGTTCGGCATCCCGGTATTCACTTTCATCGATACGCCCGGTGCCTATCCCGGCGTGGGGGCGGAAGAGCGCGGCCAGTCGGAAGCGATCGGGCGCAATCTCTACGTCATGGCCGAACTCAAGGTGCCCATCATTTGCACCGTGATCGGCGAAGGCGGCTCGGGCGGCGCGCTCGCCATTGCCGTGGGCGATGTGTTGCTGATGCTGCAGTATTCCACCTACTCGGTGATTTCACCCGAGGGCTGCGCGTCTATCCTGTGGAAGAGCGCGGATTATGCGCCCGAGGCAGCCGAAACACTGGGCATCACCGCGACGCGCCTCAAGACCCTGGGGCTGGTCGACAAGATCATCAACGAACCTCTCGGCGGCGCGCACCGCGATCACGAGGCCATGATGCAGAACCTCAGGAAGGCGCTGCAGGACACATGGCGGCAGTTGCGCGACAAACCGATCAACGAACTGCTCGAGAAGCGGTTCGAGAAAATCATCGGTTATGGCAAATTCAAGGAAGTCGAAACCAAGTAAGTCGGTTTCGGCCGATCTCGTTTCCCACGTCACCCGGAAGTTGCGGGACGTCATCAAGCCGGGGGGGCGTCTGGTCGCCGGGTTGAGCGGTGGTGTCGATTCCATCGTCCTGCTGGATGTTTTACACCGCATTGCAAAGCGCCGGCATTTTGCTCTTGCCGCGCTTCACGTCAATCATCAGATCAGTCTTAACGCCAACCGCTGGGCGGCGTTCTGCCGCGCGGTATGCCGTGCCCGTGGCATACCCTTGCGGGTGATCCGCGTAACAGTGAAAGGCGGCGATAGTCTCGAAGCCGCAGCGCGTACAGCGCGTTACGATGCTTTGCTCTCGCAGCAAGCCGATTACATCGCGCTGGCTCACAACCAGGACGACCAGGCGGAAACATTGCTGTTGCAGCTGCTGCGCGGGGCCGGGGTGA
>CAYIRZ010000437.1:0-1113 GCA_964365845.1 uncultured Streptomycetaceae bacterium | reverse complement strand
GAGAGCAATGCCGACACTTATTTCGCCCGGAATTTCTGGCGGCACGAAATTCTGCCGCTGATCGCCAAGCGTTACCCATCCTATCGCGCGACGCTCGCGCGTTCAGCAGGCCATTTTGCGGAGGCCTCGCGATTGCTCGACGAACTGGCGGGACTCGACAGCGCCGGGTGTCGCGGCGGCGGCGCGCTGCTGATCGCCGGCTTGCGCAAGCTGTCGCGGGCGCGTGCCAGGAATCTGCTGCGCCATTTTCTGGCCGGTCACGGCGTCATCATGCCCAACGCCGAGCGACTGGAAGAAGCATTGCGGCAATCATTGACGGCGAAAGATGATGCGGGGGTCTGCATTGATCTCGGTGATTTCGAGCTGAGAGGATTTGCCGGGGCATTGCAGGTGGTGACCAAAATACCCGGCCCGGACGCGAAATTTTCCCGGCCCTGGGGCGGCGAGCGCGAACTGGCGCTGCCCGAACTCGGCGGTGTGCTGAGCATGAGCAAAGGCCGCGGCGCCGGGATCAGCCTTGCCCGACTTCAGGCCAAGCCGGTAAGCGTCCGCGTGCGGGGTGGCGGCGAGCGCCTGCAGCCGGATTGCCGGCGGCCGCGCCGCAGCCTGAAGAACCTGCTGCAGGAAGCCGCCATTGCGCCGTGGCAGCGGGAGCGCATACCGCTGCTGTTCTGTGGCAGCAAGCTGGTGTGGGCACCGGGGATCGGCATTGACTGCGAATTTCAGGCTCAAGCGGGCGAGGCATCGATCATGCCGGCGTGGAAAGAGCGATAAGCCGCACTTTTATGATTTGGGACAAATGATGTTCCGTCCGTCATTGACAGAATTGTTGCTGGTGGGGTAAAAGAACTGATAAAAGAATGCGGTGCTATGCTTGCACACTGCGGACTTCGACGAAGGTCGAAGTCCGGGGGAAGACCGTAGCGGGATCATCCGGAATTACGAGGAGAAAAACAATGTTGAAGACAAGATCGGGTTACACCGTCGCTGTATCCGTGGCGACCCTTACCGCCGTGTTCGCTGTCTCGACGATAGCGCCGGCTTACGCGCAGGACCGCAAGTCGATCCGGTGGGCCACGTCCAGCGTGGATTCCTACGGCTACAAGGTCGCCG
>CAYIRZ010000436.1:0-2403 GCA_964365845.1 uncultured Streptomycetaceae bacterium | reverse complement strand
CCTGTCGGACTTGGCTTCATTCGCCGGAATGCGTAGCGTTAATGGATCGCTGTTAATCGATGCTTGGGCGACAGGCTGCTTAAAAACAGGAATTGAAGTGTGCCATGGCTAGATAACGAATTGATCTGCTTGAAGGATGACAAGGGCCAGCGCAGAATAGGGCATCCAGGTCCCGTTTTTCGGCGGTCGACTTTAGCCGACAAGAGATTCCCAATGGCCACATTTCTGTTTGCTTGGAATCCGACAAAGTGGGACTGGAAGGAAGGCGAACTTACAAAGCAGATCTTGAGGGTCGCCAAAACTGGTTCCGCGAACGATTCTTGGAGTTGCGGGAACAGAAAGGATCTTCCGGTCGGTAGCCGATTTTTCCTGATCCGGCTGGGGCAAGAACCGAAAGGTATTGTTGGGTCTGGCCAGACGACATCCGAACCTGCGCTTGGTCCACACTGGGAACCGGCCCTCCGACGTCAGGGCAAGGAGGCCCTCTACGTTGACCTGAAGTTCGACTTCCTATCAAAAGAACCATTGGTCGACTGCTCTTGAACAGCTATGGAATCGGCGGACGGGCGGAAGCGACCCGCTGCTGCCTGAGGAAATACCATCGAGTCATGGGTTTGCTGAGGGTACGCAAAAAACCGTTCTCGTAAATGCATACGAACGCAATCCACAAGCTCGGGCCGCGTGTATTGCACACTTCGGACTGCGGTGCACAGTCTGCGACATGCTTCTTGAGGAACGTTACGGCTCCATCGCAGCGGGTTTCATTCACGTTCACCACATAGTCCCATTGGCCAAAGTCGGTCCCGGCTACATTGTGAATCCGAAGAAAGACCTCCGACCCGTCTGTCCGAACTGTCACGCGGTAATACACAAACGGCAGCCTCCGCTATCAGTCGAAGCGGCGCGTCGGCTAATCCGAAGAGCATGAGGAGAGCTATGTCGGCTAACAAACCGTTTAGGAGTTTGCCGGGGCTGGCGCCGGCAAACTCCTGCGCTGACGGCGAGTTTCGGCAAGACAGATGCCGGCGGAAACCGACACATTGAGGCTTTCCACCGCGCCCAGCATGGGAATGTGCGCCAACTCGTCGCAATGCTCGCGTGTCAGCCGCCTCAGACCCTCGCCTTCCGCGCCCAGCACCCACGCCAGCGGCCCCGCCAGCTTCACCGAGTAGAGTTCCTGCTCGCTTTTCTCGTCGGCGCCAATCAGCCAGATTTCACGCTCTTTCAGTTCCCGCAGGGTCCGCGCCAGATTGGTGACCGCAATATAAGGCACGGTTTCGGCGGCGCCGCTCGCTACCTTGGCCACCGTGGCGTTGATGCCGACCGCGCGGTCCTTGGGTGCGATCACCGCGTGCACCCCCATCGCATCCGCCACCCTCAGGCAGGCGCCGAGATTGTGCGGATCGGTCACGCCGTCGAGAATCAGCAGCAGCGCCGGTTCGGTCAGCGAGTCGAGCACGTCGTCGATATGGGTCGCAAGCCTGGCGAGTTCGGCGCGCGCTGCCACGCCCTGGTGGCGCGCGTTGCCGGTCATGCCATCGAGACGTTTGTCATCGATCAGCATGACGCGCAAGCCGTGGCTTTCCGCCAGCCGGACGAGGTCCTGCGCCCGCCGGTCATGACGCGCGCTGTCGAGATAAATCTCCTTCACTGCCGCGGCATTCTGGCGCAGGCGTCCGATCACCGCATGAAACCCGTAAATGATGCGCGACTCAGCCATGGTCAGCGCGCGGCTGCAGAGAATAAATAATATTATTAAATATGCATTTAAAAACAAAGTGATATGACACTATCGCCCCTTGCGCCCGACGCGCCCCGCGGGCCCCGCGCCGGCAGTTTTTTCGTCCAGAACGAAGTCGATTTTGCTGGTTTCGAGATCGACGCGCGCCACCTTCACCCGCACGCGGTCACCCAGGCGGTAGCGGGTGTTGGTACGCTCGCCCACCAGCTGATGCTTGGCTGCATCGAAGTGAAAATAATCATTGCCGAGATCGGAGACATGGAGCAGCCCTTCGACATAGACGTCGTCGAGCGCGACGAATGCGCCGAACGCGGTAACCCCGCTGATGCTGCCTTCCAGGGTTTCGCCGACGCGGTCCTGCATGTAGTAGCACTTGAGCCAGGCCTCGACGTCGCGTGTCGCCTCGTCCGCGCGGCGCTCGGTCATCGAGCAACGCGCGCCAAGTTCATGCCAATCGCCGGGCTCATAACATTTGCGCGCCAGCACCGCCTTGATCGCGCGATGCACCAGCAGGTCCGGATAGCGTCTGATCGGCGACGTGAAATGGGTATACGACTCGTACGCCAAGCCAAAGTGGCCCAGGTTATCCGGGCTGTAGACCGCCTGCCTGAGCGAGCGCAGCATCACGGTCTGCAGCAGTTGCGCATCGGGCCGGTCTTTGA
>CAYIRZ010000435.1:0-2417 GCA_964365845.1 uncultured Streptomycetaceae bacterium | reverse complement strand
TCCGCCAGCCGCACATTGCGCGGGATCACCGTGCGATAGACCTTGTCGCCGAAATGCTGCTCGAGTTGCGCCGATACCTGCTGCGCCAGCGTGTTGCGCGGATCGTACATGGTGCGCAACAGCCCTTCGATCTGCAATTTGGGATTGAGATGCGCGCGCACTTTCTTGATGGTCTGCACCAGGTCGCTCAGCCCCTCGAGCGCGTAATATTCGCATTGCATGGGAATCATCACCGCGTGCGCCGCGCTCAGCCCGTTGACGGTCAGCAGATTCAGCGCCGGCGGGCAGTCGATCAGAATGAAATCGTATTCGCTCTCCACGGTAGCGAGCGCTTCCTTGAGGCGCATTTCGCGGCGCTCGATTTCGACCAATTCGACTTCGGCGCCGGCGAGCTCGCGGTTGGCCGGGATCACGTCGTAGTCGCCGCTTGTCGAACGCACCCGCACCTCGGTGAGCGCGCACTCGCCGAGCAGCACCTGATACACCGTCGCCGGCAGCTTGCGCTTGTCGACGCCGCTGCCCATGGTGGCGTTGCCTTGCGGATCGAGGTCGACCAGCAGCACGCGCTGTGCCGTTGCGGCGAGGCTCGCGGCAAGATTGACGCCGGTGGTGGTCTTGCCGACGCCGCCTTTCTGGTTGGTGATGGCGAAGATTTTGGTCATGGCACGGCCTGCCGTGCCGGTTGCATCAACACCAGATGGCGCTCCGCCTCGAGCCCCGGCACGGTGAGCGGAACGACGCTGCACAGCTCGAATCCGGGCGGCAGTTGGGCGATTTCTTCATCGGGGTAGACGCCTTTCATCGCGGCAATCGTGCCGTTGTCGGCACACCGGCGGCCGGCCGCCGCCAGGAATTCAGGCAAATCGGAAAACGCCCGCGATATCACGACCTCGAATTTATGCTGCGGCTGCCAGGTCTCGGCGCGCTCGCACACCACTTCCACGTTGCCGAGACCGAGTTCGATCACGGCCTGTTTGAGAAATGTCGCTTTCTTGTGGTTGGCCTCGAGCAAGGTCACCCGCGACTGCGGCAACGCCAGCGCCAGCGGGATGCCGGGCAGTCCCGCGCCGCTGCCGACGTCGATGATGCTGTGCGCGCGAACATGCGGAACCACGGCGAGGCAGTCGAGCAGATGATGGCTCACCATTTTCCGGGTTTCGCGTATCGCCGTCAGGTTGTAGACCTGGTTCCATTTCTGGATCAGCGCCAGATAATCCAGCAGCTTGTGCTGCGTCTCGGCGGGGATATCGAGACGCAGCTCGGCCACGCCTTGCGCGAGTTTCCCGGCAAGGCTCATGCGATTTTTTTATTCTGCGCGAAGCCGCGTTTTGCATGCACCAGCAACACCGAGATCGCCGCCGGCGTGATGCCCGATATGCGCGCCGCCTGACCGAGGGTTTCGGGCCGGAATTTATTGAGCTTCTGCTGCACTTCCACCGACAGGCCGCGCACCTTGGTGTAATCGACATCCTGCGGCAGCGGCGTGCTTTCGTAATGCTCGTGGCGTTCGATCTCTTCGCGCTGGCGTTCGATGTAGCCGTGATATTTGGCCTGGATCTCGACCTGCTCTGCCGCTTGGACATCCCCGATTGCGGCGCCGGCGCCAGGCAGCGTCATCAGCGCCGCGTAGTCCACGTCGGGGCGGCGCAACAGCTCCAGCAGTGAATACTCGCGCTCCATCGCCTGGCCCAGCACGCGCTGGGCATCTTCCGGTGGCAGCAGTCTGGGATTGAGCCAGGTCGATTTGAGCCGTTCCTGTTCGCGCGCAATCGCGTCGCGCTTGCGGCAAAACACCTCCCAGCGCGTGTCGTCCACCACGCCCAGTTCGCGGCCGATGTCGGTCAGGCGCAGATCGGCATTGTCCTCGCGCAGCGAGAGACGATACTCGGCGCGGCTGGTGAACATGCGATACGGCTCGGAAACGCCGCGCGTGATGAGGTCGTCGACCAGCACCCCGAGATACGCCTCGTTGCGCCGCGGACACCACGGCGCGCGCTCCTTGACGAACCGGCCGGCGTTGATGCCGGCGAGCAAGCCCTGCGCCGCCGCCTCCTCGTAACCGGTGGTGCCGTTGATCTGTCCTGCAAAAAACAAACCCCCGATCGCGCGGGTCTCGAGCGAGCTTTTGAGTCCGCGCGGATCGAAGTAATCGTACTCGATGGCGTAACCGGGGCGCGTAATGTCCGCGTTCTCCAGCCCTTTGATCGAGCGCACCAGCGCGTATTGCACGTCGAACGGCAGGCTCGTCGATATGCCATTGGGATAAAACTCGTTGACCGTGAGCCCTTCGGGCTCGAGAAAAATCTGGTGCGACTGCTTCGCGGCAAAGCGGTGAATTTTGTCCTCGATGGACGGACAGTAGCGCGGCCCCACGCCTTCGATCACGCCGGTGAACATCGGCGAGCGGTCGAGCCCGC
>CAYIRZ010000434.1:0-2442 GCA_964365845.1 uncultured Streptomycetaceae bacterium | reverse complement strand
AGCTTCGCGTCCTGAGCCAAAATCGTGCCAGCGCATCACGCGTTTCATTAGGTTAGGGGCTCTCGCCAGTTCAGATTTCATGCCGCGACTGCGGCGATCGACTTATGCGGAACAAAGATGCCGCACCCCAGTTTGCGGTGACCGCCCAGGCCGATTTGTTGCAGCAGGATGGATTGATCCGGTCTGAGATCGTACAGCATCAGGCTGTAACCGCAGATTGCAGATTGCTCTGTCTGAAGCGCACGCCGTTTTCCGCACATGAACTTGCACGCCACGTTTATCCGTTTCAGCTGAGCGGCGACATCGCCGAGAAAGTCCGCTTCGTCTTCGCTGCCAGTGAAAACCAGGTGCGAATAAAGCGTGGGGTAGGCCAGTAACGGACGTTTTCTGGCGCCGCC
Source organism: uncultured Streptomycetaceae bacterium (assembly GCA_964365845.1). Taxonomy (GTDB): domain Bacteria; phylum Pseudomonadota; class Gammaproteobacteria; order Burkholderiales; family SG8-41; genus CAKKQX01. Next base: position 2,044 of record CAYIRZ010000434.1, on the reverse strand, counting down.
GATTTGCAGCATGCATCCGTCCAGGTTGAGCTGCTGCCCGGTCAGGTTTTGTGCATCCGCTACCCGCGACTCCGGCAGGCGCAGCACCAAGTTGGCGCGCTTCGTCAGAAGCAGCGTATCGTCGTTCGCCGGCGCGCCGCGGACCGCATGAATCGCAGCATGCGCCTCGGCATCCAGCCAGGGCAGGCAGATCCTAAGCTCGCGCCACAGCATAAATCCGTGATCGCGCGGAATGCTGTTGCCCGAAATGCTGAAAACCATGTCCACTGTCATGGGATAGCGCAAGGCAATGCGTGACTGAGGCGGGCCGCCGTTATGGCTGCTCGGCAGCCGCAGCCGGGGACTGCTGTTGCGCCCACTGTAGCAGCACTTGCCCCCAGCGGGCTGCGGTATTGGCGTCGATCTCGAAGACCGTGAACCTGCTGCGCTCGCGGATGCGGATCCGCAGCATGCTCATGCCGCCTGACTCATAAGCGACTTGCTGCAGTTCGATTTCCTGTCCGCCGATCGGGGCCCTGAAACGGTCGAGGCTGGTGATCTGATTCATGTCTTGCACTCCGCTGAATGCGGGAAAGCTTCGGTTGAGAACGAATCGCCCTGACCGGCGCGTTTGAACTTATGAACAAGGTTACCTTGTTTTCTCCGCGCGCGGGTAAGGTGCTGTGCCGCATTAGCCAAAGGGGTGGGGTGGGTATACCCCCAAAGGGGAGGCCAGCATACCAACGAGGATGATAGCGCCAAAAAAATAAGCGGCTGTAATATTAGTCAACAATTTTAAGATTTTGCTGCCTGCAAACCTGGTAGCTGAAGCAGCAGGTCCTTAGGCTCGCGCGAGAGGAGGAGTTATGGCGAAGAAAATCCACGAAACCCCTATGCTGGACCAGCTGGAAAGCGGCCCGTGGCCCAGCTTCGTCACTGGCCTGAAGCGGCTCGCCAACGACAAGGACTACATGGTTGACCTGATGGGTCAGCTCGAACATTCCTACAAGACGCGCAAGGGCTACTGGAAAGGCGGCACCGTCGGCGTGTACGGTTACGGCGGCGGCATCATTCCGCGTTTTTCCGAAGTCGCCAGCCTGTTCCCGGAATCGTCTGAATTTCATACTCTGCGGGTGATGCCGCCAGCAGGCATGCACTACAACACCGACGTCCTGCGCAAGATGTGCGACATCTGGGAACAGCACGGCTCGGGTCTGATCGCGTTCCACGGCCAGTCGGGCGACATCATGTTCCAGGGCTGTTCCACCGAGAACGTGCAGAAAGCGTTTGATGCGATCAACGAACTCGGCTTCGATCTGGGCGGCGCCGGGCCCGCGGTGCGCACCTCGATGTCGTGCGTCGGTGCGGCGCGCTGCGAGCAGTCGTGCTTCGACGAAGCCAGCGCGCATCGCACGGTGATCAACTCTTTTCTCGATGACATCCATCGCCCCGCGCTGCCCTACAAGTTCAAGTTCAAGTTTTCAGGCTGCTCCAACGATTGCATGAATTCGATCCAGCGCTCCGACATGGCGGTGATCGGCACTTGGCGCGACAACATCCGCACCGACGAGGCGCTGGCCAGGAAATGGTTCGACAAGCACGGGCTGAACGAGCTGGTGAACGATGTGATCAGCCGCTGCCCGACCAAGGCGATCGCGCTCAAGGAGACCAAGACGCTGCGCAAGCACGAGAACATCTCGAGTGTGGCGCTGAACGACACCCAGTCGCTCGAGATTGACAACCGCGACTGCGTGCGCTGCATGCACTGCATCAATGTCATGACCGGCGCGCTCGCGCCCGGCAAGGACAAGGGCGCGACCATCCTGGTCGGCGGTAAACGCACGCTCAAGATCGGCGACCTGATGGGCACCCTGGTGGTGCCGTTCATCAAGCTGGAAACCGACGAGGACCGCGAAAAACTGGTAGACCTCGCCAAGCGCATCGTCGACTTCTTCGCCGAGAACGCGCTCGAACACGAGCGCACCGGCGAGATGATCGAGCGCATCGGGCTGGTCAACTTCCTCGAAGGCGTTGGCATCGACATCGATCCCAACATGGTGTCGTG